>CANNLB010000333.1 GCA_947505565.1 Acidobacteriota bacterium
GAACAGCCCGCGCCGAACCAACCTTTCGGCACGTCGTACTGCTTGTTGACGTCGACCCGCCAGATCTTAGTCCCGGTGTTGAGGTCGAGCCCGTGCAGCATCCCCTCGGCTCCAAAGGTGAAGACCCGTCCGTCGGCCACCGTCGGGGCGGAGCGCGGCCGGTTGTCGAACCCAAAATCGTCCCGATAGGCCGTTGGCGGCTTCGAACGCATCGACGATCTACTGGTTCCCCTTCCGGCGAAACAGGATCACCGTGCCACCGGCAATCACCGGCGGCGCGAAGCCTGCATCCACCTCCTTTTCCCAGGCCATCCGGTTCGGCCATGCAACATCGGAATCGGTATAGACGCCGCTACGATGCGGGCCCTGCAGTTGCGGCCAATCGTGGGAAAAGAGAAGTGGAAGCGGGAAAAGAGATAAGGATGACTGCGCTATTTGGCGCCCCCCTCCACCGCGGGGGCCGCAACCCGACACATCGACCTTCTGACTCAACAACGCGTGTAGGGCCCATCCCCGTCACGCCGCAATTCCCACCTCTGTGATTATCGGACGGGGGCAGCTGCTCTCCCCCATGATCGACGTGGAGGAGCTTCCGAGAATAGCAGCGTTCTATCGCCGAGCACGAAACTTTCGGCCGCTGGAAATACACACGACATCCCACGCAGATTGGGAACTAATTACTGGCCCGCGCCTAGAGCCCCGCATCTCAGGAAAGCTCCGCTTCAAATCCCGGCCCAAGGCTTTGATGACCTTCGTTCCCCAACCCTCGGCCTTTTGTCTGCGCGTAATCTCCTTGCCGATGCTTCAATGCAGCAGCACGAGCTCAGGGTTGCCCGCAACCGCCGCTCGAACCTGAGCGGTCCGGATCCGCTCCTTGACACTCGCCAGAAGGGATGCGTAGGATGCAATATTCGGAATCAGTTCTTCCATTGGCTCCTCTCTGTAGCGCTAGATAAGCGGCAGAAAACAATACCCAGCAATAATTCCCTCCGGTCCGTTTTCGCCGCTTCGCGTGCGAACGTGAAATCAAAGCTAATTCGAGTCTCCGCGAACCCCTACCCCCAGCTTTTAATGAAAACCCGATGGAATCGCATCTCACTGACGAAGAGAAAAAAGCCCGGCGAGCCGAAATCAACCGTGTCAAGGCCCCAAACAGAGTACCGGACCAAAAAACCGGCGCAGGGAAAGCCAACTCCCTTCGCAAGGGCCTCAAACACGGACGCCACTCCGAATTCACTACGCTTCCGCTGTATTCGCCTCTTCCCCCTCGAAGACAATTCGAAGTCAAGGTCCAGCGCGAGGTCCTGCCCGCCTGCACCGTTGCCCTCACGGTGACCCGCGCCTACCAAGCCGCCGCCGGCCCCGCTCCCACTACGAAAGCCGCTGAAAACAAGGAAGAGGAACCCGCCGAGACCACCGAAAGTAGCGAAATCCAAAGCCAGCCGTATCGCGCGAAACGTTACACCATCACCGGACCCGAGCCAATCGCACCGCCCCGCCTCGGGGAGGGCAACGGCTCGCAGAAGGAGCTCCCGACGCGTCCTAGGCCATCCTACGCCCCTAAAATGGCGCCTTTCCAGCGGCTTGCCAATGCGATACTGAATCCATAGCCCCATGCGCCTCGCTCTCATCACTCTCCTTTCCGCTGTATCCCTCCTCGGTTGGGGCAAAACCGGACATCGCATCACCGGCCAAATCGCCGAAAATCACCTCTCCCCCAAAGCATTCCAAGCCATTCGCGGCCTCCTCGGCACGCAATCCCTAGCCGAAGCCACCAACTGGGCCGACGAAATCCGCTCCGACCCCGCCTACAAAAAATCCGACCCCTGGCACTACGTCAACATCACCGACGGCGCCTCCTATGACGACGCCACCAAAGCCCCTAACGGCGACGTCATCGCGGCCCTCCGCCAAATGGAAGCCACCCTCCGCAATCCCGCCACACCCAAGCAACAGCGCATCGAAGCCCTCAAATTTTTCCTCCACTTCGCCGGTGACCTCCACCAACCGCTCCACGCCGGCAAAGCCGACGACCAGGGAGGTAACCGCGTCCAAGTCCGCTGGTTCCGCTCCATCGAACCCACTAACCTCCACACCGTCTGGGACTCCGCCCTCATCGATCAGGAACAGCTCTCCTTCACCGAATTCGCCCGCTTCCTCGACCACGCCTCCGCAGCCGACATCAAGGCTTGGCAAGCTTCCTCCTACACCGATTGGATGGAAGAATCCCGCAAAGCTCTCCCCCAGGTCTACGACTTCCCCAAGGACCTCCCCCTCAGCTACCCCTACGTCTACAAAAACATGCCCCTCGTCCGCCAGCGCCTCCTCCAGGCCGGGATCCGCATCGCCGGGGTTCTCAACCGCATCTACGAATAAGTTGCGCCTTCGGCTTCCCATCCTCGCTGTCGTTCTACTCTGGTTCGCCACGGACCGCGAACTCTTGCTTACAGCCCCCGCCGTCCGTCGCATCCAGTTCGCGGCTGCCTCCGACCTCGAAGCGCGCTACGTCGACCCCGCCCAGGCTTCCCGGCTCGGCGCCTATCTCCGCCATCGGCCGCCGGAATGGGTCACCCTCGCGCCCCTGCTTGCCGTCCGCCTCTCCGCGGAACTTCGCTTCCCCGTCGGGTACAACTGGGCCGCTCAGGAGCTCTCCCCAGTCAACAACGCCACACCACCTCCACCTACCGCCGACGAACGCAGCGCCGACCAGCGGGACCACTTCGGAATCGGGCCCATCACCGTCGCCGCCGACGCGGCGACCATCCCCATCCGCCGGTTCGGCCTGCTCGAAAACGCCGAAGCACCCATCGCGCAGGCCTTTGCAACCGTCCGCTCGGCTCCCAACCTCGTGTTCGACCTCCGCAACTGCCAGGACGCCGTCCCCGGCACCGCCCTCCTCTGGGCCAGCTACCTTTTCCCCGAACAAATCTACTGGGCCACCCTCCAGTACCGCGGCTTCACCGAGGAATATTGGACGCTCCCCAAAGTCACCGGCCCCCGCTTCACCGGCCCCGTCACGGTGCTGACGAGCGCCCGCACCGCCTCCGCCTGCCAAGGCTTCGCCTTCGCGCTCCAAGCCCACCGTCGCGCCACAATCGTCGGCGAGACAGCCCCCGGTTTATTCAGCGCCCGCCGCCAGGTCACCGAGCACTTCTGGCTCCTCCTTCCGGAGGCTAGGCCTTGGGATGAGCCTTATCGTAAACCGCCATCAGATCCGCCAGCGAAACCTGGGTATACCGCTGGGTCGTCGATAAACTCGCATGGCCCAGAAGCTCCTGAATCGCCCGCAAATCCGCCCCGTCGCTAAGTAAATGGGTCGCATACGCATGGCGCAAAGCGTGCGGATGCAGGCTGGCGTCCCCGTTCGCCATCTGCCCGTGGAACTTCACGAGTAACTGCACGCCCCGCGCCGTCAGCCGCCGCCCGAACCGGTTCAAAAACACGGCCCGCTCGTCCACCGTCTTCGGCGTCCTTTCGGCCAGGTAGAGGTCTAACGCTTCCGCCGCTTTTCGGCCGTAAGGCACCTGCCGCTGCTTCCGTCCCTTGCCGATCACCCGCAGCCAGCGCTCCTCCCGGTCCAAATCCGCCAAGTTCAAGCCCACAATCTCGCTCACCCGCAGCCCGCAACCGTAGAGCAGTTCCAGAATGGCCCCGTCCCGCGTCGAATGCTCCCCGTCCATCACCGCCGCCGTCTGCTCCTCGGTCGGCACCCGCGGCAACGTCTTCGGCAGCTTCGGCGTCAGAAGCAGCTTGGCCGGGTTGCTCTCCCGCCAACCCTGCTTCACCGCGTGCTGCAGCAGGCTCCGCACCGCCGCGATCTTCTTCCGCATCGTTGCGGGATGCTGCTTCCGGTCGTACAGGTTCGCCAGCCAACTCCGCAACTGCAGCAGGTCAATCACTTCAATCGTCGCCTCCGCCCCGGCGAACGTCTCGAAGTCGGCCAGGGCAATCCTGTAGGTCTCAATCGTCGTCGGCGACGCGTTCGCCCGCGTTAGGCTGACGAGATACTGCTCCGCCGCTGCGCCGATCAAGATCACAGATAGGCTTCCATCGCTGCCGTCGCCCGGCGACAGACTTCGGCGTGCCGCGCTTTCTTATCTTTCCGCAGCACCTTCCGCGTCTCCTCGTCCAAACTCGGCAGCAAATCGAAGGTGATGTTCGCCGGCTGATAGTGCCGCGGGTCGGCCCCCGTGATGTAGTGCAGCAGCGAGCCCAGCGCCGTCTCGCGCGGCAGCGGGCGCGGCGCGGGATCCACCGCAAACTGCCCCGCCAACATCCCGGTTGCGATCGATTCGACGTAGCCCTCCACTCCCGAAATCTGCCCGGCAAAATAGATCCGCGGATCGGTCTTCAACTGCAAAAATCCGTTCAGCAGCGTCGGCGCGTTGATGTACGTATTCCGGTGGATCTGCCCGTAACGCAGAAACGACGCATTCTCCAAGCCCGGAATCATGCGGAAAATCCGCGCCTGCTCGCCGAACTTGAGCGACGTCTGAAAGCCCACCAGGTTGTAGCTATCGGCCCGCAGATTTTCCTGCCGCAACTGCACCACCGCGTACGGCCAGCGACCGGTCCGCGGATCGTCGAGGCCGGTCGGCTTCATCGGTCCAAACCGCAGCGTTTCGGCGCCCCGCTTCACGATCTGGTCGATCGGCAGGCAGCCCTCAAAATACGGCGTCTTGTCCTCGGGAATATGGGCTTCGTAGCTCTGCGCGTCGAGCAGCGCCGCGATGAATGCCAGGTACTCGGCCTTGTTCATCGGGCAGTTCACGTAGTCGTCCGTGCCGTCGATCGACTTGCCGTAGCGCGACGCCCGAAACGCAATGTCGTAGTTGATCGT
>CANNLB010000334.1 GCA_947505565.1 Acidobacteriota bacterium
ATGGCGAATTCGCCGAAGTCGGCCTGGCGGGGCTGTTCAAGGACTACCGGGGTGGAGAGGCCGTAGCGGATGAGGATGTGTTGCGAAACGGCCGCGACGATGCGGCTTTCTAGTTGAGGAAGCACTGTCAGAAATTATAGCAATCCCAAAAGATCGCCCGGCGGGACGTTTTCACGTCTATCGCCGGGCAGTCTGGGAGAGAGAACGGAAGATTAGGCTTGCCGACGGCGTATCATGCCGAGGGCGAGTAGTCCGGCGCCGAGCAGAGCATACGTGCCGGGTTCAGGAACCGCGGCGGAGGGCGCGAAGGTGGAGACGTTGGCGACCGCCCCGTTGATTACACTGGTCGACCCGGACGTCCAGGCGATCGCATTGGTCCGTATGACCAGCGTACTGGATGTTTCACCGGGGTTGATCTTCGCGGAATCCGGAATGCCGAACGAAAAGCCCACGGTGCCGGCGCTGGGGCGATCCCCAAACAGGGGGACCTGCAGCCCCGCGCCACCCAGGAAATTGACGTCGATGAAGCCGGGGGCGCCTTGGCCATCCCAATTGGCGTTTGTGTAGCCGATGTCGGTCGTGAAACCGGCAAAAGTGGTCATCGTGACGCGGCTGATCGAATCCGGCGAGTTGCCGTCGTTCGTGAACTGGTAATAGAAATCAATCGTCTGGGACAAATTTCGGTAAACGGCAGAGCGGAGCGTACCGGTGTAAAGCACCTGACCCAGAGCATTGGCACCGCTCACATTCGTGCTGACTCCGGATAGGAACGCACCCGGACTGGCGATGTTAAAGAGATCCAGTGCCACCGGGCAACCTGTGCCGGCGCATTGCCCAGTAGTTATGGTTGTCGCTGCCAGCGGAGAAGCCAGCGCGAGGATGGCAGCGGAAAGGAGAAAGGTCGACTTAAAATTCATTCGGAGCTCCAGACTTGCCGAATGTATGTTTTTGAGGGTCGGCAAGAATTCGAAGTCTAGAGCCGAGGCCACGATGGGCCAATCCATCGAAAGTAATGGGCAACCGCGCGGAGCGAGTGCCCAAGCCGAGCGCCGGGGTGGCGAGGACAGCGGACTAGTACCCGTTTTTCACGGAATTGGAGGGGGCCGCGGGAGCGGGGATAGTACGAAGGAGGGAGTAGACGCCCCCGCGAAGGAGCCAGTACAACTCGCGATTAAATTTCGTATTCGGGCCGTTTCGGGCGGCCCAACGGAATGTAATTCCAAATCCGCTCATGGACGAAATACAGCCCCAGCTTCACGACCGAGTCGATCAGCCCGGCGCTGGCCGAGGCGCGCATGTCGCCGCTGAAGAAGTAAACAATACACGCGGTGGCCACCGAGCCGAGGACGCGGTAACTGATGGCTTTAGCGATGCTGCGGGCGTTGGAATCCATAGGGCCAAATCAATCGTACCAAACTCGATCGGCATAGGGTGGATCAAGAGGGCTTTACGGCTATCAGCGCGGGCGGCTATAGTTAAGTCAGTGCCCAAAGTAACCTTCCTACCCGAGAACATTACGATAGACTACGATCCGGCGTCCATGCCGTATTCAGATCATGGTTTACAGGGTTCGCTGCTCGATATTGCGTTGAACAATGGCGTCCAATTGGAACATGCCTGCGGGGGAAGTTGCGCCTGCACTACCTGCCACGTGATCGTGCGGGCTGGGGACCACAATTTTTCCGAGATCGAAGACGACGAGGCCGACCGGGTGGAGACGGCGGCGGGCTTGACGCTGCATTCCCGGCTAGGCTGCCAATGCATCGTCAAGGGAGACGTGACGGTGGAAATTCCGAATTGGAATCGGAACTACGTCAGCGAAGGCGGCGGCTCTATCAATTTGGGCGACGCGATTCCCCTACCAAAAAAATAGTTTGGAAGCGTTCGAGCGTCGCCAAGTCGGCGGCGAACTTGGTGGTGGTCGTTTTTCCGTTGAGCTGGACTTCGATGGAGTCGAGCAGCGGCAGCAGTTCCGTTTTCTGTTTTTCCGGCAGGCCGAGACGGGCGAAGGCGGTGAGACCCTTGATGGAGTTCTGCATCTGCTTGGCGGCTTGATCGTCGTTGCAGTGGGCGACCAACTGGGCACTGACGCCTTTCGTTAGGTCGAGGGCGACCGTCAGATATTGGACCCCGGCGAGCAGGCGGGGCAGGTTGGCGAGCATGTTGGTCGAGTCGCCACCTTTGGGCAGGGGCAAGGCGGAGGGGGCCGCGACCACCCAGACGTGAGTGGCGGCCGGGACGGTTTCGGCTTTGGCGAGCAGTTCCTTCGAGATCGACCCTTTCGAGCCATCGCGGGCGTCGATGATCTCGCGGAGTCGCTCGGTGCGTCCGGCGACGATCGTCGACGCGTTCATGAACAGCGCCGCGAACTCCTCATCCCCCAGCAGCGGATAGCCTTTATAGGAAAGGCGCTTGAAGCCTTCCCGACGAACCATCGGCTCGATGTTCATCTGGGAGAACTTATTGCGGATGAAGTAGAGCGACTCTTTCCCGTTCGAAGCCCAGAGCACCTCCATCAAATCTTTCCGCGGATCAAAGCCGACGTCTTTGGTGAACTCGTCCATCAGACGGGTCCATTGCGGACTGTTCGATAGGCGGGTCCACGTTTCGGTCTTCTGAAGCGCGTCGACGCGGATGCCGCCGAGGCTGATCGTGTCGGCCGGGATGAGCGGGACCAGGGCCGGGTCGAGCATCACGGACGTCCGGGTGCTGGAGCAAGCGCTGAGGAGGAGCAGGGGGAGGACAATGTAGCGGAGCATGGATATAAGTGCTGACGATGAAAACGGGCCGGAGTGTTCCGAAAATTATGGGGCGAGCCAGTTGGTCAGCTCGACATTGGTGGTTTGGCTGGCGCTGACGGGGATGACGCCGGCGCGGGCTTCCTCCAGGGTCTCAAAATCCATGGTGGTTTGGTCGAAGGTGGCGAGAATTCGATAGTCTCCGGGCGGCAGGCCTGGGAGCGAGAAGCGGCCATCGGCGTCGGCGATGACGTCGCGGGGGCCGCCGAGGATGCGGCGATTAGCTTCCGAGACCGGCCAGAGGAAGACCGGAATGCCGGGGGAGTCTTTGACGACGCCCTGCACTTGGCCGGCTTGTTCGGATAAGGTGACGAGGAGGCGGTTGAAGGAGCGGGGTTCGATGAATAGGTTATGCGAGTCGCGGCTGCGATCGAGGCGGATGGCGGTGGCGTAGCGCGCGTGAGGGGTGGGGGCGACGAACTCCCATTGGCCGGGGAGGAGCGGCGGGACGACGGGGCGGAAGGGTGTGAGGTCGTAGAGGTTATCGCGCCGGGCGAGGAGGGGGACTTTGGCGGGTTCGATCCGCAGATAGGGCAGATCGGCCAGTTGCAGGGTGCTGAAGGCGTCGCGATTGAGAATGACGGGTGCGAACGCGGCTTGGGTGCCCTTGGGGTTTTCGGCGAGGAGTTGGTAGTTGCCAGGAGGTAGGTTTTCGAATTTGTGCTGGAAGGGGCAGGGAATTGAAGCGGACTGAAGCAGGGATTCCGAGGTCACGGTGACCATCACCGGCGGGCCGGAGCACTGCACCTGGACGGTAATGCTGAAGAGGGTGCCGGCGTTGGGGCGGACGTTGGCGTCGGTGGTATCTCCGCCCAGGCGGACGGTGTAGATGCTGGCGTCGCGGGACTGGCTAGATTGCGGGCTAAACGTCGGCATGATGCCGGCGTCGTCTTCCAGGCGGTGGGCCGCGGTGCGGACCCAATACTTGCCGGGCGCGAGGCCGGAGATGCGGTAGATGCCGCGGTCATCGGCGACGCCCCGGCCGGCGACCCGGAGGGGCAGACGAGCGGGGTAGGCGAGGACGGGGGTGCCGGGGATGCCGATCGAATTTTCATCCAGCACGATGCCGGTGATGGCCCCGAGGCGGTGGGCGCGGAGTTCGGCGAAGATATTGGAATCGGCCGTGACGGTGATGGGCCGGGCTTGGCCGGTGGTGCGGCGCTGGCCGTAGCCGATGGGGAAATAGCCGGTGCGCTGGGCGGTGAGGCGCTAGAGGCCCGGTTGGACGGAGGCGAACACGAACTGGCCCGAGCGGCCGGAGCGGGTTTGCAGGGGGCGGATGTTGGCCGGGGAGCCCGGCAGCGGCTCCAGTCGAACGAGGGAGCGGGAGAGCGGGTAACCGGAGAGCTGATCGAGCAGGACGCCGGAGATGGTGCCGGCGTCGGCCGAGTTAGGGAGCAGGAATAAGAGTGTTGATAGTAGCCAACCGCTCCATCTGCGCCTTGGTGAGGGCGCGGTTGAAGACCGCGACGCCGCCGATGAAGCCGGTGAAGCCGACGCTGCGGGACGAATGGATAACTCGGCCAATCGTGAACGGGCCGCCATCGCCGATCGTCTGCGGGTTATAAAGGTCATGGGGAAACCAGAACGGATTGAAGCGTAACGCGGCCAACTCCCGGCGGATGACCTTGCCGGCGGCATCGCGAGTTACACGGACTTTCGTGAAGGGGTAGACGAGTAAGTCCGTGGTTTCGTTGAGGCGCGTTTGGGATAATACTTCGGTTTCGGGGGGCCGATAGAACTGGTCCACCGGATAGGCCGGATCTTCGCCGGGTTCGACGCCGGGCGTTTGCCGCAGTTCAGCCTGCAGCCAGCCTTTGGCGGGCCATTGGAAAAACGGATGCTTTTCCGGTTCGTCGACCCAGAAGTCGGTGGCTTTGCCGTCGAGGTATGCGGTGATGGTGTTGGCTTCGTTATCGAAGGCGAACGCCGCCAGCGCCCAGGCGTTGGGGAGGACCTCCGGGGTGGTGGCCAGGTTCCGAGCGAAGCGATCAGAGAACGAGCGGTTGCCGTTTTCGGAGACGTGGACCGCGGA
>CANNLB010000335.1 GCA_947505565.1 Acidobacteriota bacterium
GTCGAAGTCTGCAAACGCGTTGACTCCCCCCGCTTCAAACTGCTCTACGACATCTATCACATGCAGATCATGGAAGGCGACATCATCCGCACCATCGAACAGAACTTCAAGTACTTCGGCCACTTCCACACCGCCGGCAATCCTGGCCGCCACGAACTCAGCATCGATCAGGAGATCAACTACAAGGCCATCTGCAAGAAGATCCTCGAACTCGGCTACACCGGCTACATCTCTCACGAATACACCCCCGTCGTGAAGCCGGTTCGGGAAGCGCTTCTCGAAGCCATCGAACAATGCACGGTCGTCTAAGCCGCCGCGGTCTCCTTCTCTCCCTCGCCCCCGGCAAACTCCGGGCCCTCATCGTCGACGGCGAGAACGACCACGACTGGCCTACCGCCACCCAAGCCATCCGCGAGATCCTCGAAGCCACCGGCCGCTTCGAGGTCCGCGTTTCGACCAGTGGCCCCACCACTTGGCGACCGTCGTTTGCGAGCGCCGACGTCGTCATCCTGAACTACAACAGCGGTCACCTCGAAACCTCCAAACGCTGGCCGCTCGCGGTCGAAGAAGAGTTCCTCAGCTACCTCCGCTCGGGCGGCGGCATCGTCATATTCCACGCCGCCAACCACGCCTTCGCCGAATGGCCGGAATACAATCAGATCATCGGTCTCGGCTGGCGAGATAACGCCGTTGGCCCCGGCCTGTTCATCACGAAGGGAGGGAATCCCAAACTCGTTCCTCCGCCGGATGGACCCCGCGTCGGCCACGGCCCTCGCCACGATTTCACCGTCACCACCATGCGCAACAACCATCCCCTCACCCAGGGAATGCCCAGTGAATGGACCCAGCGCTCGGAGCAACTGACGCACGGCCTCCATGGGCCCGCCGAAAAGCTAACTATCATCAGCTTCGCTTGGTCCAAAGTCACCCAACGCAACGAACCGATGGAGTGGACACGCCTCTGGGGCAAAGGCCGCGTCTATGTCACCATGTTCGGCCATACCGCCAAAGGCGAGGACAACCCCAATCTGCACACTCCCGGCTTCCGCTCGACGCTTGCTCGTGGTGCCGAATGGGCCGCCACCGGCGCGGTTAAAGTTTCTGCTGCTTCCATCTTCCCCGACGGAACAGCAGCACCGCTAAAATCGCTACCGAAGTCTCCGCCACGGTGATTGCCGAGAAGACGCCCCGCGGCCCAAAGCCCATCCCGATCGCGAGTGTCCACGCCAGCGGAATCTGCAAAACCCAGCAACAAACCAAGTTCACCATCGTTGGTGTGTACGTATCGCCCGCGCCGTTGAACGCCTGCTCCATCATCATCCCGTACGACAGGAATGCATAAGCGGCCGAGATGAACCGCAGGCAATCCGCCCCCGCCGCAATCACCATGGGCTCATGCGTAAAAACGCCAATCACCGCCGCGGCGAAAATCAAAAATACGACCGACAACCCGCTCATCAACCATAGGTTATAACGCGCCGCCTCCCACACCGAATCCTCCGCCCGCTCCGGCTTCCCGGCACCCAGGTTCTGGCCCACCAACGTCGCCGCCGCGTTGCACAGTCCCCACGACGGCAGAATCGAAAAAAAATCACCACCCGAATCGCAATCGTATAACCGGCCAGCACCTCGGAACCAAAGGTCGCAGCAATCCGCACCATAGCGGTCCAACTCGCCGTCGTCATGAAAATCTGGAACATCCCGCTCCCCGCTGGTTTCAGAATGTGCCCCATCAACTCGCGTTCAAATCGCATGCCTCCCAGGTCAGTCGGATTCGCCCCGACCCGCGGAGCAACTGCCAAGCCTGATATCCCACCGCACAACTCCGCCCGATCAACGTACCCACCGCCGACCCTTCTATCCCCATCTCCGGAAACGGGCCCCAGCCAAAGATCAAACAAGGGTTCAGCAACATGTTGATCGCGTTCCCGAACCACAGCACCTTCACCGCAATCACCGCGTCCCCGGCCCCGCGAAACAAGGTGTTCAGCAGGAACAACAGCATCACCGCCGCTGATCCACCCAACGAGATCCGCGTATAGCCGCTATTCTTTTGCACCGCCTCCGATGCGCCCATCAGCCCAAGCAACTCCGGCGCAAAGAACATGCCCACCAGACCGATGAAAATCGACTGTACCGCTCCCCGCGCCGCCGCTGGATCCTTCTCCCCGATCCGTCGCGCCACAAATGCCGTCGTCGCAAAACTCAGTCCCATCGCAATCGAGAAAACGAAGGTCGATAGGCGTTCGGTCAACCCCACCGTCGCTACCGCGTCATCGCCCAAGCGCGCCACGAAAAAGATGTCCACCACCGAAAACACCGATTCCATCGCCGTCTCCAAAATCATCGGAATCGCGAGCAGCGCAATCGCCCCCCGAGGCGAACCCGTTGTGAAATCCTTCTCCTCGCCGTTGAGCGAATCGCGCAATGCCTTCAGTCTCGAACTCATCCCCCCCTTGCAACGCCCGACTCTAACCCGCTCCACCCGCTGAGTTCTACTGGTACAATTATGGCTTAATGACTCGGCGTACTCTTGCTTATCGCGGCGCAGCCATGTTCACCGCTGCCTCTTACGGACGAATTCTCGGCGCTAACGAACGCATCAACCTCGGCCTGATTGGCTGCGGTGATCGAGGCGAAAACGTTTCGTCCATCTTCACCGGCACGAAGCAGATCGACCTCACCGCCGTCTGCGATATCTACGGGGCCAAGATCGACAAGCTCCAATCCAAGAACGCCAACGCCAAAGGCTTCAGCGACCACCGCAAGCTTCTCGAGCAAAAAAACGTCGACGCCGTCCTCATCGCCACCCCCGACCACTGGCACACCGCCACCGCCATCGACGCCCTCAACGCCGGCAAGGACGTCTACGTTGAAAAGCCCCTCTCGCTCACGATCGAAGAAGGACCTCGCGTCGTCAAAGCCGCTCGCATCAACAACCGCATCTGCCAGGTCGGCATGCAGCAGCGCTCCGGCCAAATCTATCTCCAAGCCAAGCGCGAGTACTTCGATACTAAGAAACTCGGCAAAATCACCCTTGTCCGCACCTGGTGGCACGGCAATACCTACCACCTGCGCAAAGCTCCGACTTCACTCGCCACGCAACCTTCCAACCTCGATTGGGCCCGCTTCCTCGGCCCCCTCAAATGGCGCGACTACGATCCCCAACAGTACTTCAACTTCCGCGCCTACCTCGACTACGGGGGAGGCCAAGTGACCGACCTGTTCACCCACTGGATCGACGTCGTCCACATGTTCATGAACCAGGACAACCCCATCGCGGCTAGCGCCGCCGGCGGCGTCTATCACTACAAGGACGGCCGCACCGCGCCGGACACGATCAACGTCCTTCTCGAATATCCGAACGATTGGACCGCCACGTTCGAGGCGACCCTGGCCCCCGGCATCAAGGGCGCCGCCATCGAGTTCTGCGGCACCGAAGGCAAACTCTACATCACCCGCGGCGAGTTTATCTATACCTCGGCCGAACGCGGTGCCGTACCGGTCACGGTCAAAAGCCCCCGCGACCAAACCATCGACCACGTC
This sequence comes from Acidobacteriota bacterium, assembly GCA_947505565.1. GTDB lineage: Bacteria > Acidobacteriota > Terriglobia > Bryobacterales > Bryobacteraceae. Next base: position 3,547 of record CANNLB010000335.1, read on the forward strand.
GAAAATTTCATCGACTGCTGCCGTACCCGAAAACTGCCCAACGGCGACGTCTACATCGGCCATCGCTCGGCCGCCGCTTCCCATCTCGGCAACCTCGCTTACGTCCAAAAACGCCGCCTAAACTACAATCCTGACCGCGAGGAAATTCTTCCGCTCTAGTGTGGGTTTCGGCCCCTCGTTTCCGCGTGGTACCTTTGAGGCCATATGAGGCAACTTCAGCCAGTGATCTGGATGAAAGGGACTCTGCTCAGTCCCCAGCATCTCCAGACACAGGATCGGTTCATCGAATCAACTCTGCGTTTTCAAACCGAATCCCTTTCCTTCGCGGCTTGGGGTTTTGAGGGTGTTCGGATCGACCACGAGCAATTGTCCAACGGTAATCTCGCCGTCGCCGAGGCCAGCGGCATGCTGCCCGACGGTCTCATGTTCGAAATCCCTGCGACGGATCCGCCGCCTCCTCCGAAGTTGCTCGCCGAAGCCTTCGACCCGGATCAGAAAGAGCTCGATATCTATCTCTGCATTCCGGAAGCCCGCATCCCGGGCATGAATATTTCGCTCGCCACAAAGAAAGACGCAGCCACTCGCTACTATGCCGATGTCTCTCTCCTCCGTGACGAAAACAACGGTACGGTGGAAAAGCCCGTTCAGGTTGCGCGCAAAAACTTCCGGCTTCTCACCGGCAACGAAGCCCGCGAAGGCTACTCCACCATTCGCGTCGCCCGGATTAAACGCCACGCCACCGGCACCCTCGAACTCGACCAACGCTTCGTCCCGCCCTTGCTCGATGTCGAAGGCAGCGAGTACATCATGGCGATCACCCGACGCCTAGTCGAAATCCTCGCCGCCAAAAGCTCGATGCTGGCGGGCAGCCGCCGCCAGAAAAATCTCAGCCTCGCCGATTTCGGCACCGCCGATATCGCCAATTTCTGGCTCCTCTACACGATCAACTCTCATTTCCCCATCTTCCAGCACCTGCTCGAAGTGCGACGCGGCCACCCCTCGAAACTTTACGAAACCATGCTTTCGCTCGCCGGGGCCATGACTACGTTTTCGACGACGCTGCACCCCCGCGATCTGCCCAAGTACGATCACGACAACCTCGCTGGCTGCTTCACCGAACTCGATGACATGATCCGCAATTTGCTCGAAACCGTCATCCCGAGCAACTTCATTTCGCTGCCCCTCAAGCTTCTCCAGCCTTCGATTTGGGGCACCCCGCTGGCCGAAGATCGCTTCCTTAAAAATACTCGCTTGTACCTCGCCGTCACCTCAGAGATG
>CANNLB010000336.1 GCA_947505565.1 Acidobacteriota bacterium
CGTCCGGATCAAAGGAATCGGAATCGAACTCCTCCTGGTTCCCGCCGCGGACACCGACATCGGTAGCGACCAATGGCCCGCCACCCGCCCCGTACATAGCGTGCACACGGAGCCCTTCTACCTAAGCAAAACCGAAATCACCCAGCAACAATGGGAAGCCCTCGGTGCCGAAAACCCCAGCCCAACAAAAGGCGCGAACTTCCCGGTCCACAACATCTCCTGGGCTGACGCCCAAGCCTGGATCGCGAAGCTAAACGAGAAAACCCAAGGGAACTTCCGCCTGCCCACCGAAGCCGAATGGGAGCGAGCCGCCCAGCCGGCCGAAGGCCCGCTGGAAGACCAAGCCTGGTATCGCGTGAACACCGCCACCGGGGCACCCGGAGCCTTCAAAGAATCCAACGCCTACACACCAAAACCAGTAGCAACGAAGCGTCCAAACAAACTAGGTTTCCACGACATGCAAGGCAACGTAGCCGAGTGGTGCCAATCCATCCTAAAGCCCTACCCCTTCACCGAAGCCCCCGGGACGAAGGACGATCTAAGAGTCGTCCGCGGCGGCGCCTACGCCGACAGCCCGGAATACCTCCACCCCGCCTTCCGCCACAGCGAACGCCCCTCCCGCCGCAATCCCTGGCTCGGCTTCCGGCTCGCGCGATAACTCACGGCAAGACGGCCTGTTCACACTCCTCTGTTCCACTGAGCAACTGGACGAACTCCGCACCACCCAGCAGAAACCAAGGGTCGCCGCCCTCATCAAACCCTACACCGCGGGCCGCCTGGTAAATCAGCTAAAGCGCTTGGCTGAAGACGTCGGCCCCTTACCACCCGTGAAAAGATCCCCCGACCCATTCGACGATTTCCTCCTCGCCATGTCCGAATCCGGCAATGCCGATTTCCTGGTCACCGGCGATAAAGGCGGACTCCTGACACTTCGCCGTCACAAATCCACTCGAATCATCGCCGCCCACGATTTCGTCACCCACGTCCTTTAAACCTCCCATCCCCCGATCCCATCCAACTCCACGGCCAACCTCCACCCCGGCCACATCCCCATCACCCGTTTCAACGCAACACACCACTTCATCGCCTTCGGCAAATTCTACCCTAACTGAAACCGCCGTGCATACAAAAAAGACTTCTCCGTCAACGACGTCCCCTTAACTCCCGCGCCTTCGGCAAATACTCCCAGGCCTTCTCCCGCTCCCCATCCAACCACGCAAAATCCGCAAATATCTCCAACGCCCCAAACCCCGCGTCCCTCGAAACTGCTCCGCCACAGCGAACGCCCCGCCCGCCGCAACCCCTGGCTCGGTCTCCGCCTCGCGCGATAGCGCCACCGGTAAGCCCTACACACCCGCCCGCTTAAACAGTGCTTCCGACTTCAACTTAATCTCCTTCGCCAACTCGTACGGGTCCGCCTGCTGATACTTCGGAAGAAACAGCTCCACCGAAATCGGTCCCGAGTAACCCTTGTCCACCAACTTCCGCAGGATCTTGGCCAATGGCGCCACGCCGTCCCCGGGAATCACGCGCGTTCGCATATCCAGCAACTCCCGCGGCAGATCCTGCGTATCGTTCAGATGCGCATGCACAATCTCTCCCGGGCGGATCTGGTCCGTGTCCTCCATCTTGCTCGGCCCCGACCAGAAGTGATAACAATCGAACAGGATGCCGAAATTGGGATGCGCCGCTTCCCGGTGAAGCCGCAGCGCCGTCGGCAAGGACGCCATAAACGTCGAACTGCGCATGAACTCCGCCGCAACTTTCATTTGGAACTGCCGTCCCACCTCGGCCACACGCCGGATGTTCTCAATGCTCCGGCCGTAGTCCTCTGGCGTGAACTTCGCGGACGTCGTGCACGGCGAAAAGACCATCGGCGCGCCAAGCTCGGCGAACTGCGCGCAGCGCCTCTTCAGCGCCTCCAGGTTCTCCGCAAACTTCGGGTTCGGCTCCCAGAGTCCCGTAACGCCAACCGTGCCGCAAACAACCCGCAGCCCGTTGTCCGTAAGGACTCGTTTCGCGCTCGCCATGGTATCCGTCTTCAGAAACTCGTCAAGCGCACCGGCAATCGGTTCAACGTTCCGGATGCCCGCCTTGGCCCAACCGGTAAGCGATTTGACGTACCCCGCCCCCGCCGACGTGGTCTGGTGCATGCTCAGCGTCAGCTTTCGCGGCGCCGCGCTTGCGGAACCCGCGGCAAGCGCAAGCGGTGTATGGAGGATGGTTCTGCGTGGCAGCATTACGCATACCATACCGCACAACTGTTATTGTCGTTCTCGGAAACCACATCTTAAGGTCTGATCGGCCCGGATCCACAGCCTTCGGGCTCCTTGAGGGAGAGCCTTTGGACTTCACTCGCCCCGCGTCGTCGGTTGACAATGCCTCTTTCCGCGATGCCAATAGGCTCACGGGCGCGGCCTCGGTGACGGTCAATCGGGCCGCGCAAGAGTACAGAGCCGTGCGGATGGAATCGCGCCGAAGGTGCCTTTATGCGGCGCGGCGCTCGTACCGTTGATGGAGTCCGCCGACGTCGGCTTTCGAGATAATCCGTCGTCCCTCACACCTTGCGTGATGTTCACAGCGACGTTGAGGCCGACGGTCGCCTGATAATAATGCGAGCCTTGCGAGGTGATGCAGTTTTGCGAGGATCTCACGACCACGAAAGCCGCAGTCAGGACCACTGAGAAATGGCGGACATGGCAATCGAAGCAAGAAACGTAACCCCAAATTTATCAGCAACTTCGAGGTTTGCGAGAACCACAGTGAATCTCACCGGACAGATCACATACTAGCGACAGACGACGGAGGGACGGAGGTTTTGCGTTTGACTTTTGGATGAACACGTGGTAGGTTCTCCGTAGTCGACTCTCCGTTGACAGGGCATCAATTTGCATCCGCACACCCCGGGAATCGAGCGCAAGCCACGTTCAGCACAGGCAAGTCTTTTGTCGGCCTGCAGGCAGAATCAGCCAGCACCGGATCCGGACTCAGTGCTATGTCTATTCTGTCTGGCTTCGTGCTTCTTAGCCGGTGGAATCAACCGCAGTCATTAACCAGACCGAGTAACTTCTTCAGAGAGGGAAGCAAATGGCAAATCGCAGCAAAATGGTTCTACTTTCCATGTTTATAGCCGCGGTCGGGGCAGGATATGGTCAGTCGACAACCCAGTCGATTCAAGGACTCGTGACGGACTCCACCGGGTCCTTCGTCGCCGGGGCGGCGATCACCGCGACGAATCAGGGAACCAATATCTCGTTGAGTATCACCACCAATGAGACGGGGAACTATACGTTTCCGTTGCTCCCAGTTGGCGACTATTCGGTCCGGTGCGAAAAACCCGGATTCAAGGCAGGGCTCGTAAAGAGTTTACGGCTGGAAACGGCGGCACAGGTACGCCAGGATTTCAAGCTCGACGTGGGCAGTGTGTCGGAGTCAATTGAGGTAGTCGCCAATGCGGTGACCCTGCAGACGGAAAACGCCACTGTCGGCGCGGTGATCGAGAATCGCCGCATCATCGAACTGCCGTTGAACGGCCGCAATATGCAGAGCCTGGCGGTGCTGGTTCCCGGCGTGCAGTACGGCGAACGCACCGGCCGCGGCGATGGTTCCGGCGGCTTCCCGATTCCCGGCCAGGGCTTTTCGGTCAGCGCCAACGGACAGCGCGAAACCAATCAGGTGGCCTCGCTCGACGGGGTCGACGCGAAGGACCCGCGCATCCACATCATGAACTTCGTGCCCTCCATCGAGGCCATTGAAGAATTCAAGATTCAGACCAACGCCTACACTGCGGAGTACGGTTTCGGGGGCGGCGCGCAGGTGACCATCACCATGAAGAGCGGCACGAATCAGTTGCGCGGCACGCTGTTCAACTTCCTCCGCAACGATAAGTTCGACGCCGAAAACTACTTCCTGAATTTCGAGCGCGCGGCCGGCTTGGAGCGCTTGAAGAAGAATCCGCTGCGCCAGAATCAGTTTGGTTTCGTGGTCAGCGGTCCGATGCTGTTCCCGAAACTCTACAACGGCAAGAACAAGACCTTCTGGGCGTTTAACTACGAAGCGCGGCGCACGCGCGAAGGCATCGTCAGCACGGCGAACTTCCCCATCGACGACTTCCGCAACGGCGACTTCAGCCGCCTGCAACGCGGCTACACCGCCAACGGGCGGTTCGTGGCGCCGACCCTGATCTGGGATCCGGGCACCGGGAACGTCTTCCCGAACAACGTCATTCCGCGTTCGCGCATTCATCCGGGCGCCCTGAACATGTTGGAAAAGTACGTCCCCAAAGCGCAGTTTGTTCAGGAAGATCCGACGGACTTCACAGCCCGCGCGTCCGTCGCCCAGCCGATCAACGTGAACACCTACTTCGCGCGCGTAGACCATAACTTCTCCGACAAAGACCGGGTGTTTGCCCGCCTGGCCTGGGATCGCTCCAGCCTGACCCGCACGAACATCAATCCGAACCTGCCGGTGTTCACCGGATCGCAGGTCACCAATCTGGCCACGCAGTGGATTCACACCTTCAGCCCGAGCATGATTAACGAATTGCGCTTCGGCTTCCAGATCTCCAACGACTTGACGTCCAACCCGCGCACGGACAACACGTCGTTCGACATGGACTCCCTTGGCGTAGGTCAGTTCCGCGTGCCCTCGGATGGCAACCGGAAACTGACGCCGCGCGAACATGGCATTCCGCAGTTCACCGGACTGCCTTTCCCGCTGCAGGAACTCACCAACGGCAACGGCTACGACAAGATGAACACCTACCAGTTCGGCGACCATCTTTCGTACTTCAAGGGCAAACATAACCTGAAGTTCGGCGCCT
>CANNLB010000337.1 GCA_947505565.1 Acidobacteriota bacterium
GGGAGGTGGGCTTCGACATCCCCAATATTGTCTGTCACTTGGCCGCTATTTCACTCGCCAGACTGCGTTCAACTGCCGGAAATAGGTTAATTTAATTACAGTTACTGACGCCAGTGCCGTTTTACGCCGGATCCGGTTATACTCCCGATATGCGATTGCTCTTCTTTTCAGCCATTCTGGTGATGACGAATCTGCAAGCGGAGACCTATTACCGCACCTTTTTCCACAAGCATCCGGTGAAGCAGCGAATCAAGCCGGGCGAAATTGTGGCGACTCGGACGCTCGATTCGAGCGGAAAGGATCACACCGGAACCGAGGTGACGGACGGGCCGAATCCGTTGACGGGGCCCTTTTACGTGGAGGGCGCCGAGCCGGGCGATGCGCTGGTGATCCAATTCCGGAAGGTTCGTTTGAACCGGGATTGGGGATACTCCGGCTACCGGCTGGGACTGTTTGCGATGACGCCCGAATATATCGAGAAGACTTACCCGCCGATTTACAAGCGTGACTTAGTCCGGAAGGGGTTTGCGCACTATGTGCCGTGGGATCTGGACCGAGAGAAAGGGTTAGTTCGTTTGCGGGAGCCAGGGAGCAAGGCCGTCGTGATGGAGTTTCCGGCGAAACCGATGTTGGGGTGTGTGGGGGTGGCGGCGGCGGGAGATTGGGCCCCTACGTCGAGTCCGTCGGGACCGTATGGAGGTAACTTGGACTATAACCGGATTGGCGAAGGGGCGACGGTGATCCTACCGGTTTATCATGCGGGAGCGATGCTGTTTTTAGGCGATGGGCATGCGCTGCAGGGCGACGGAGAGCCGACGGGGAATGGCGTGGAAACGTCGATGGACGTGGAGTTTTCGGTGAGTGTGCGAAAGGGAGTGGCTTTGACGGGGCCGCGGGTGGAAACGGCGGAGGCGATCATCAGCATCGGGTCGCAGCCGGAGTTCCAGAGCTCACTCGACCGGGCGCTGGAGATGGCGACGACCGATATGGTGCAGTATTTGATGACCGAACACGGGCTGGAAGAGTGGGCGGCCCATTTGTTGATTGCGTTTCAGGGGAAATATGAAGTGGTGACGGCGCGGGGATCGATGGCGTTGCTGATTCCGCGGGCGTCATTGCGGAAGAAGTGACGCGTGGGTTTCGCCGATGGACCGAAGTTTTTCTGCTGAAGCCGAGGGCTTACAACTAGCGCTGGATTTACTACGAACAGGCCCTGAGCAGGGGTAGGCGACGGCACTGCCAGAGAGGATGCCGGAGAGCGGGCTGGGCGAAATCCAGACGCTCGCGATGCTGGCCCCGCTTGTTTTGGGGCAGGCTGCGAACTTGGGAGCCGCGACGGCGTTTGCGCACATGGACCCGCCGACGCCGTGGGTGACGTGGGCGTTGACGCTCTGGAACGTGTCGCTCAATCAGAACCTGCTGCATCCGGCGACCGCGCCGGTGGTACGGAATATCGAGCAGCTTGTGATCAGCTGGCTGGCCCCGTACTTTGGCATGCAGGGCGGGCACATGACCCCCGGCTGTACCGTCGCGAATCTGACCGCACTGTGGGCGGCTCGCGAGAACGCCGGGGTAACGGAGGTGATCGCTTCCGAAGGCGCCCACTTATCGATCGCCAAGGCGGCGCACCTGTTGGGGTTGCGCTATCGGACCATTGCTTCGGAAAGAACCGGGGCGATGATTGCCGAGGCTTTGGAGGGGGACCTGAGCCGGACGGTTTTGGTGCTGACGGCGGGAACGACGAGCGGCGGCCGATTGGATCCGTTGACTCTCGCGGGCAGGGCGGGATGGACGCATATCGACGCGGCGTGGGCGGGACCGCTACGCTTGTCGGCGCGGCACGGAGATCGGTTAGCGGGCCTTGAGCGCGCGGATTCAGTGGCTGTTTCGGCCCATAAATGGCTTTTTCAGCCGAAGGAGTCGGCTTTCGTGCTGTTTCGGGACGTGGCGTCGGCACATGCGGCGGTTAGCTTCGGGGGGGGGGCTTATCTGGCCACGCCCAACATCGGGGTGCTGGGATCGCACGGCGCGGCGGCGACGCTGTTGCTGGCGACGCTGTTGGCTTGCGGTGGCACGGGGTCGCCAGCCGGATTGACCGGTGTATGGAAATGGCCGAGCGGTTGGCGGAGTTCGTTGCGCAGGATGCGGACTTGGAACTGTTGGCCCGACCGGAGACGGGCGTCGTGAACTGGCGCCCGCGGGTGGTCGAACGGATGGACGAATCTTATGGCCGCCTGCCAGAGGGTTCGACGTCGCGGCGGACGGTGATCGCGGAGGAACCGTGGTTGCGGAACGTGGCGGCTAACCCGAACTTCGAGGTCGAGGCGTTCCTGGTGCAGTTGCGGGGGGCGAATGTAGCCTCACGTCGTCCTTCCCCCGCTCCATTGCTTCGCTAGCCGACGAGCTGCTTGCGTAGGTGGTCTACAACCGCGCAGTGTTCCTGTTGCGGGCTAAAGAGAATGATTTCGGCGTCCTTGGAAACCGCGACGGTATGGCCCGGGGGCCAGTAGAAAAGATCGCCGCCGAGGACGAGGTCTTTCGAGCCATCCAAGTAGGTTACGGTGACTTCGCCTTCGATCAGATAGCCCCAATGGGGAGACTGACAGAGGTCATCTTCGAGGCCCTTGAGCAGGGGCGCGATGTCGACGCCGGCCGCAAGCGAAAAATATTCGCCGGCGATTTTGCCGTAGCCTGTCGCATCGCCAAATTCGGTTACTTGGCGAGCTATGGCGCCAGGAATATTGATCTTCTCGGGAACATCGTTCTTGGGAATTCGCATGGTAAGGTTACTCCGGGAGATTGGTCGCCGCAGGCCGGGGAGAGAAGAGGGGCGGCTCGGCGCGGCTCGTAGCCAACGAAACTAGAGTAACAGCAGTGGGAAGGCGGAAATGGGCGGCTAAGCGAGCAACTGTTTGAGGAGCTTGCCTTCGTTAATGATCTTCGCCGGGCGGCCGATGGGTGTCTGGTACTCGTGGCTCGCGTCGACCCCGAGGATGTTATAAAACGTGTGCAGCAGATCCTCGGGTTCGACCGGGAAGTCGGTGACTTCGGTGGCCGTTTTGTCCGTCGCGCCGAGAATGCGCCCGCCGGTCATGCCAGCACCGGAGAGGACAATGGACCACGCCTTGTTATGATGATCGCGGCCGGCGTCGGCATTGATCTTGGGGGTCCGGCCAAACTCGCCCATGCCGATGACGAGCGTCGTATCTAACATGCCGCGGTCATGGAGGTCGGTGACGAGAGCGGCGTACGCTTTATCGAATTCGGGGAGCAGAACCTTCTTACAGATATTGAAGTTATCGCCATGGGTGTCGTAGTTTAACCAGCCTTTGGCGACCGTGACGAAGCGAACGCCATTTTCAACCAGGCGGCGGGCGAGCAGGGCACCTTGACCAACCGGGGTGCGACCGTATCGCTCCCGGAGGGCGGCGGGTTCGGACTGGATGTCGAAAGCTTTCTTGGCGGTCGGGGAGCTGAGAAGATCGTACGCTTTCTTCGAAAACTCATCGAGCGCGGCGAAGTCCGGGCTGGCTTCCACGCTGCGGAATTTGGAGTCCATCTGTTGGACGAGAAAGCGGCGGTTTTCGACGCGAGCCCAATCGACGTCGACGGGGAGGGTGAGATCGCGGACCTGGTATCCGGTCGAGTTAGGGTCGCCGGCGATGAAGGGGTTATGCGCTCCGCCGAGGTAGCCGGCACCGTAGGATGGAAAGGTGTTGGGGACGGCAACGTACGGCGGGAGGCCGTTTTTGGGGCCGAGCTGTTTGGAGATGACGCTGCCCATAGACGGGAACTCGAGGGTAGGGAGCGGCAGGTAGCCGGTGAGCAGGTAATTGATGGCTCGTTCGTGATTGTTCTCTTTCGAACGAAGGGAGCGGAGGACGGTGACTTTGTCCATCATCTTCGCCATTTCGGGGAGATGCTCGCAGATGTGGAGGCCCGGGACGTTGGTGGGAATGGGCTTGAACTCGCCGCGGATTTCCGCCGGAGCGTCGGGCTTCATGTCGAAGGTATCGAGCTGCGGCGAGCCGCCGCTTTGCCAAAGCAGGATGCAGCTGATGTCCTTTTTCTTCGCGTCCTTGGCGGCGCGGAGGGCATTGGCGATGGAGAGGCCGCCGACGCCGAGCGAGCCGATGCGGAGGAAATCGCGGCGTCCAAAGATGTCGGTCTGGTTGGTGATTTTCATCGTTCTGCTCCGGCCTTAATGATTGTAGAGAAACTCTTTGGTGTTGAGAAGGGCCCACAAGACGTCTTCGGCACCTTGCTGGCGGCCTTTGGCCTTGCGGATGGCGTTGCGGGCGGCGGCGAGCTCTTCGGCGTCCGGGAAACGGGTGAGCGTACGGAGGTAGAACTCTTCGACCAGCGCCCCATCTTCGGAGAACTGTGCGAGAGCCTGCTTGACGTAGCCGGTGGGATCGGTGACTTTGCGATGGGCGGTGTCGCCGCCGATCATGTGGAGAGCCTGATTCAGCGTGGGTTCGTTTTTCCGTTCGCAGACGAGTTGGCGGGAGGGGCGATCGAAGACCTCCAGGAAGTAGCTTTCGATTTCGGGTTCCGGGAGGGCGGCGGCGCGGGTGCCGGGGTACATGGCGCGGAACTTCTCCGGGACGGCGGTCGCCAGAGAGATGGAATCGAGCAGCGGCTCGGCGCTAATCCGCTTCGGGTAATAACGGGAGTAAGCCATGGTGTCCTGCCGGTTGCCAAGGACCGGGACGGAGGAGAGTTGGTAGGCGCTCGACAAGGTGATGGTCTTGATGAGGTGGTGGAGATCGAAGTTATGAGCCGCGAAATCTTTGGCGAGGGCGTCGAGGAGCGG
>CANNLB010000338.1 GCA_947505565.1 Acidobacteriota bacterium
AAGGTATTTTGCTCGGGGCTGGATCTTGAAGAGGCCGCGGTGATGGACCCGGCGCACGAGCGGTTGTTTTCCGTCGGAGCGCGGATGTCAAAGCCGATCGTGGCGGCAGTGAAGGGTCCGGTGCTGGCCGGCGGGATCGGACTGATCGCGAACTGCCACTGCGTCGTGGCGGCGATGGGGTCGAGCTTTGGACTGACGGAGATGCGAATTGGCATGTTCCCGCTGATCCTGTTTCGTGCGGTGGCCCAGGCAATCGGCGAAAGACGTGCGCTGGAGATCGCACTCACGGGGCGGGTTTTTCAGACCGACGAGGCGCTGCGGTTGGGCTTGATTCACGCTGTGGCACCGGAGATGGAGCTCGACGATCGGGCGAGCGCGATCGCCGAACAGATCGCTGGTTTCCCGCCGCAGGCGATTCGCTCCGGGATGATTTTCGCGCATCAACTGAGAACATTGGACGACTCGGCGGCTGGCCAAGTGGCGATGCAGTTACGGGCCGAGTTGCTGGAGTCGCCGGACTACGCCGAAGGCGTGGCCGCGTTGAAGGAAAAGAGGAGACCGGTATGGCCTTCGTTAAGTTAGCGTTCGCCCTGCTTGCCCTGCCGTTGGCGGCGGAGGAGTTGCGGCTGACTGGACTGAAAGCGCCGGTCGAAGTTTTGCGCGATAAGTGGGGAATCCCCCACATTTACGCGCAAAACCAAACGGACTTGTACTTTGCCCAAGGCTACATGGCGGCCCGAGATCGGCTTTGGCAGATTGACCTTTGGCGGCGGACTGGCACCGGCAAGCTGGCCGAGGTGCTGGGTCCGGCGTATGTCGAACGGGACCGGACGGCGTTGCTGCTGCGGTTTCGCGGGGACTGGAACGCGGAGTGGGCTTCCTATGCCCCGGACACGTACAACATTGCCCGCGCCTTTACGAATGGCATCAACGCCTATATCCAGCAGGGCGGCAAGCTGACGCGGGAGTTTCAGCAGTTGGGCTATGCGCCTGGCCTGTGGCAGCCGGAGGACGTCGTTTCACGGGTGGCGGTTTTTTCGATGATGTCGAACGTGCTGCGCGAGGTGGCGCGCGCCCGAGAGCTCGATACGTTTGGAGCCACGCTGCTGGAACAAGTTCGACCGACGGACCCGCCGACGACGATGCGCGCCCCGGCCGAACTGAGCTTAAAGGACATTACGACAGGAGCGATTGCCGATTTCGATGACGCGACCGATCCGGTGACGCTGGAGATGCAGGGATCGAACAATTGGGTGGTCTCCGGCAAGCGGTCCGTGACTGGAAAGCCGCTGTTGGCGAGCGATCCGCATCGCGCGTTGCTGATTCCGAGTCTGCGGAGAACGGTGCATTTGGTGGCCCCCGGGATCAACCAAATCGGGGCGGGAGAACCCGCACTGCCGGGCATCGCGTTGGGGCACAACGAGTCGATTGGCTTCGGCTTTACGATCACGGGGACCGACCAACAGGACCTTTATGTGGAGCAGTTGAACCCGAACAACCTGGACGAGTATTTGTATGCCGGGGTTTGGAAGAAGATGACGGTGGAGCGCTATTCGGTGGCGGTGAAGGGCAAGAAGCCAGAAGCGGTGGAGTGTCGGCATACGCTGCATGGGCCCGTGATTGGGCTGGACCGTACCCGTCGTCGGGCTTACGTGATGCGCTGGGTTGGTTCCGAACCAGGCACGGCCGGCTATCTGGCGGGCCTTTCGCTAGCCCAGGCGCAAACGTGGCCCCAGTTCCTCGAGGCGGTGGGACGATTCAAAGCTCCGGCGGAGAACCTGCTCTACGCAGACACCAAAGGGAACATCGGATTCGCGGTGGCCGGACTGGCTCCGATTCGGAAAGCGTGGAACGGACTCTTGCCGGTACCCGGGCAGACGGGGACCTACGAGTGGGCGGGGTTCCTCGATCCGAACCAACTTCCGCGTTCCTTGAATCCGCCGGACGGAATGCTGGCGACGGCGAACAACAATATCTTGCCCGCCGGGTTCCCCCACATTTTGAACTACGAGTGGGCGCAGTCCTTCCGGGCCGACCGGATCCGAGCGCAGTTGGCCACCCGGCAGAAATGGTCACTCGACGATTTCGAACGGCTGCAGTTCGATGTGGTCTCGGAACCAGCGAAGCGATTCCAGGCGATCCTCCGCAAGTGGAAACCCGGTCCGGCCAGTTCCGGACGTGAGATACTCCCGACTTTGCTGGCATGGGACGCAAAGATGGCGACCAATTCGATGCCGGCGGCCGTGATGGCCGTTTGGATGGCGAAGCTGGGTCCGTCGATTTTTCAACCCGCGAACCTAGGCGCGCGTGCCAACATCGGGACCGTGCTGAAGGCGCTCGAAGCGAAGCCCGACCCAGCGGCCCTGGAGCGTACGCTCGCCGCGACATTGGGAGAGTTGACTCGCTCGTTTGGCCCTAATCAGGCCAACTGGAAATGGGGCCATATCCACTTGCTGTATCTCGCCCACCCGAGCAAGATCCGCCTGTTTGACCGCGGACCCGTCGCCCTACCCGGTGATGCGAATACAATCAACGCAGCCGGCGGAGCGAACTTTCGAGCCGCTTCCGGAGCCAGTTTTCGCATGCTGCTCGATACCGCCGACTGGGACCGTAGCCGCATGACGAACGCTCCCGGCGAGTCCGGCGACCCCGACTCTCCTCACTACAGCGACTTGCTTTCGGATTGGTCCACCGGCAAATACCATTGGCTGCTTTTCACCCGGCCCGCCATTGAGGCGAACACGATCGAGCGCATTCAACTACAGCCGAAATAGGGTTATTGAATCGCTTGCTCCTTGGCGGCGATGCGAGCAAGGATGCGCTCGACATAGTTTTGGGTTTCTGGAATGTTCGGCACTTCTCCGGCCTGATCGACGCGACCAGGACCAGCATTGTAGGCGGCGAGGGCCTTCGGGAGATCGCCTTTGTATCGATCCAGGAGCGATTTCAGGAACCGGCTTCCGGCGGCGATATTCTGGCCGGGGTCAAAAGGATCTTTGACTTGTAAGGTTTGCGCCGTGGCCGGCATGAGTTGCATCAGCCCCATCGCACCCTTACTCGACACCGCGCAGGGGAGATTGCCGGACTCCTGTTCAATCACCGCATGCAGCAGGGTGGAACTGATCTCTTGTTTCTTTGCCTCTCGCTCTACTAGGGCGCGGAGGTCTCCGGTCGGCACGGGTGGGCAGTTGGCCGCTTCGAATGGCTCTGCCGGCAAATTGTCCGGAGCCGGTGCCAAGGGGGTACTCCGCCAGAAATTCGGATTTTGTTCCTGTAGCGCCTGCACCTGACGAGCCACACTCTCCGCCTGGCGACGCAGGGAATCTTCAAACGTAGCCGTGGCCTTCTCGACGACTTTGGGACTAGGGGCTCGTTCGACCGGCTTGGGGGTAGGCAACGGAGCCCTGCTGACGGGTTCCTCTGGCAATGGTTCCAGCGGAATCGTGCGTTTCATAGGGCTCTGCTGGCCAGAGCACAAGCTGGCAAAAAGGAGAAGAAGGACAAATCTGCGCATCATTCTTTCCGATCGGCGCTAGGGCAGAGTTCCACTATCCAGGATTATTCCGTAGTCCTTTAAATGAATCCCTTATTACCGTTGGCTCGTATGATGAAAGAGTCGATCCTTTCCTGAATAACCTTCTCCATGGGCACGAATTGGACCAATCCCGCGTTTAGCCGGCGCATTTCCCAAGCCGGCCAAATTGTTGGTGAACGGCGCACGTTGTTCGCTGCCGCCCGCGATGCGAGCCGTCGCAGCGCCAGTTCACTGATCTCGCTGCAGAAGCAGGACGGACATTGGTGCGGGGAACTGCTCGCCGATGTGTCCCTGGAAGCGGACTACATTCTGCTGCAGTTGTGGCTGTATCCGCCGGCGGATGGGGTGTGGAACCCGCCCTCCCGGCCCCGTTTGGAAAAAGTGTGTCGGCGTATCTTATCGCAGCAGATGCCTGACGGGGGATGGCACATTTTCCCGGACGGTCCTGCGGATATCAATGCGACAGTGAAAGCCTACACGGCCCTTCGTCTATGCGGCTACCGCCCCGATTTTGAGCCGTTAAGCCGCGCCCGGAGCCGGGTGCTCGACCTGGGCGGTCTGCAAGCCTGCAACAGCTATACCAAGATCAATCTCTCGTTCTTCGGCTTATATCCGCGCAAGTATGTTCCGACGATTCCGCCGGAGTTGATGTTGCTGCCGGGGGGCACTCTTTACCCGGGCGGCGTCCTGTATGAAATGGCATCCTGGACGCGCGCCATCGTCCTTCCTCTGTCTATTGTGCAGGCGGTCGGCGGCATTCGCCCCGCGCCAGCCGGAATCGACCTGCACGAACTGCTCCACTCCGGCAACAATCTCAGCATGCCGAAGCGGGACCGCATCATCTCGCCGATTTTTCATCAAGTCGATCGGTTGCTCAAACTATGGGAGCGGCGCGGCCATCGGGGTTCCCGCATTGCGGCGATCCGCCTGGCGGAGCGTTGGATGCTCGAACGCTGTCGCAACGCCGATGGCCTCGGGGCGATTTATCCGTCCATGATGTATTCGATCATGGCGCTGGAAGCGCTGGACTATCCGCGCGATCATCCGGACATCGTCGAAGCCATCGCAAAGTTCGACCAGTTATTCAAAGAGACGAGCGATTCGCTCCATTTCCAGCCGTGCTTCTCACCCGTGTGGGACACCGCTTACGCGGCGTTTGCCTTGGGTGAGACGAACCATCTCGATCCATCCGCGCAGCAGCAAGCCGCCGATTGGCTGATGGCGCGCGAGGTTCGGCGACGAGGCGACTGGTCCGTGAAGCGGCCGCATCTGCAC
>CANNLB010000339.1 GCA_947505565.1 Acidobacteriota bacterium
CTTTAGAGGCTGGCCTGGTGGCGCTAGGCCGGAAAGCTCCGTCTCCAGCTTAAAAACGTTGATCGTGTTTTGGAGTTGCGAGGCGACAAACGGGCTGGTCTTCTGCATGTCGAGGACCAGCGCCTGCGCTTCCAGTTGGCGCTTTTCGAGCAGGTAGCTCACGACCAGGTGCCGGGCCGCCGTCACATGGGTAGGGTCGAGTTGGCAGGTCTTTTCGAGCGCCTTGATCTTTTCGTTCGCGTTGCCGGCGCGATCGTAGCTGAGGCCGAGCAGGTACCAGGCTTCGGCAAAAGTAGGTTTCCGGGCGACGGCTTGTTTGAGTTGGACGATCGCGGCCGTCGGATTGCCACGTTCGTAAAGCGGCAGGGCGGCACGGACGAAGCTCTCGGCGATGGGGTCGACGCCGGCGCGCCACGCCGCGAGCGTCTCAGGCTTGCGGGTTTGAACTTGGACGGGCTTAGCGGAGAAGAGCATTTCGGTGCCGGTGGTGGGCAGGTGGAAACCGAGGAGGAGGCGCCCACGGGCGACGTCTTCCCCACGCACCGCTTGGAACTGGAGTTCCGTGCCTTGGTGGGTTCGAGCGGTGATCCGTTCCGCGCGGACGAGACAGGGGCGGGCGGTTTCGACAACCCCGGGTTCATTGGCGAGGCGGCCGAGTTCGGCGCAGATCTGCTTGCCCTCGGCGTTGAAGCCGAGCACGGTGAGGGTTAGGACTTGAGCCGGGGCCGAAAACGCCCAAAGAAACAGAAGAGCCCGCATAGAGTTGATGGTAGAACATCGGCCACGGGAGAGCGCTTCTGTTCGATAATAGGGGATTACCATGGATTGGAGTTCGCTCGACCTCAAAAAGACCGTAAACCTGCCCCAGACAGCGTTTTCGATGAAGGCAAATCTGCCCAACCTGGAGCCTAAGCTGCTCGGGGAATGGGCCGAAACTAAGCTCTACGAGCGAATTCGCGAGAGCCGCAAAGGCCGGCCGCAATTCATTCTCCACGACGGTCCACCCTACGCCAATGGCAACATCCACCTCGGCCACGCCTTCAATAAGCTGCTGAAGGACTTCATCGTAAAGTCGAAAACCATGGCGGGCTTCGATTCGCCCTACGTCCCGGGCTGGGACTGTCACGGTCTGCCCATTGAGATCAAAGTCGATAGCGAACTCGGCAGCAGGAAGGCGCAGATGTCGACGGCTGAAATCCGCCGCGCCTGCCGGGCCTACGCGCAGAAGTACGTCAACTTGCAAAGCGGCAGCTTTCAACGCCTCGGCGTTTTCGGCCGCTGGGATGACCCCTACCTGACAATGGCCCCGGAGTATCAGGCCGCGATCGCGGGCGCGTTTGTCGATTTTTACGCCAAAGGCTATGTCTATCGCGGCCTTAAACCCGTGAACTGGTGCATCAGTTGCCGCACCGCGCTGGCTGAAGCCGAAACTGAGTACGAGAACCACAAGAGCCCGTCGATCTGGGTAAAGTTCAAGCTGACTTCGGCGGCCGAAGCCGTTGACCCGACGGTGGCCGGACGGGACGTTTTTGGCCTGATCTGGACAACCACCCCGTGGACGATCCCGGCCAACCTCGGCCTGTGTTTCCATCCTCGGCTCGAGTACGTCGCGGTCGAATCGCCGCAAGGCCTGATGATCGTCGCCGATGGCCTGCTCGCCCAGGTCGCGAAGGACTTGGGCTGGGAAAGCCATGCAGTCGTCGCCCGATTCCCCGGCTCGCGTTTGGAAGGGGCGATGTTCGTCCACCCGTTTGCCCAGCGAGCGAGCAAAGCCGTGATGGGCGAGCACGTGACGCTCGAACAGGGCACAGGAATCGTGCATACCGCCCCCGGGCACGGCATGGACGACTACATCGTCGGCCTGCAGAACGGGTTGGCCGTCTACTGCCCGGTGGACGCCGCGGGGCGACTGTATCACGCCGAAGACGAGCCTGGACATCTGCCGGAAGAACTCGTGGGGCTGACGGTGTGGGAAGCCAATGCGAGGGTGATGGAACTGTTGACGGCGGTGGATGCGCTTGCCGGTCGGCGAACGATCGAACACTCCTACCCGCACTGCTGGCGTTGCCACAAGCCCACCATTTTCCGCGCCACCGAACAATGGTTCATCGGCATGGAGAAGAACAACCTCCGCCAGGAGGCGCTCGAAGCCATCAAGCGCGTGCAATGGATGCCCACTTGGGGCGAAGAGCGGATCTCGAACATGATCGCCGGCCGGCCCGATTGGTGCATTTCCCGGCAGCGGACCTGGGGCGTGCCGATCGTTTCGTTCACCTGCACCGCTTGCGCGGAACTGGTAAGGGACCGAACGGTGCTCGACGGCGTCGTCGCTCAATTCAAAGCGCATTCGGCCGATATCTGGTATGAGAAAACGCCGGCCGAACTGCTGCCGGAAGGCTACTCGTGCAGCGGTTGCGGAGCCAGCGACTTTTCGAAGGAAAAAGACATCCTGGACGTTTGGTTCGATAGCGGCTCCAGCCATTTGGCCGTGTTGAACGAACGCTACGACTTACCGTGGCCCGCCGATTTGTACCTGGAAGGCGGCGACCAGTATCGCGGCTGGTTCCATTCCTCTCTGCTCGTCGGCATCGGGACAAAGGGGGATGCGCCGTATCGAGGCTGTCTGACCAACGGTTGGGCGCTCGATGAAAAGGGCCGGGCGATGTCGAAGTCGCTTGGGAACGTGATCGAGCCCGAAAAAATCATTAAGCAAGCAGGCGCGGACATCCTGCGGCTTTGGGTGAGTTCGGTTGAATTTTGGGAAGACGTGCGGCTCGGCGACGAAATCCTCCAGCGGCTCACCGAAGCGTATCGGAAGTTCCGGAACACGTTTCGTTACGCACTGGGGAACCTGCATGGGTTCGATCCGCAAACCGACGCGGTGGCGGCTGAAGAGATGGAGCCGATCGATCAATGGATTCTCGTCCGCGCTGAAGAGTTGGTCGCTAAGTGCCGGGTTTGGTACGACGAATACGCCTTTCATCGGATCTATCAGGCCTGCTACGCGTTCTGCTCGACCGACTTGAGTGCGGTCTATTTTGACGTTTTGAAGGACCGTCTGTATACGACGGCGACCAAATCACGCGCCCGGCGCAGTGCGCAAACCGCGCTGTACCGGTTGACCGATTCGTTGATTCGCTTGCTGGCTCCGATCCTCAGCTTTACCTGCGAGGAGATTTGGAAGAGTCTGGGGAAAACCGACAGCGTCCATTTGGCGCTGTTACCAGCTCCGGCGGAGCTGACCGTGGGCATCCCGACGGCGCAGCGAACCGCGCTGGCCGATTGGGACAAGCTGATGGCGCTCCGCGGAGAGGTGACCAAGCCGCTCGAAACCGCGCGGCAGACGAATCTGATCGGAGCGCCGCTCGAAGCGAAGGTGAAAATTTCGGCCGAGGAGGCGACCTACGCCTTACTCGCAGCCCATCGGGACGAACTCCCCGGACTGTTTATCGTCTCGCAGGTGGAGTTGGAGCAAGGCGGGCCGGGACCGATCGCGGTCGAAGTCGGGAAAGCCGAAGGAACCAAGTGCGAACGCTGTTGGAAGTTCATGCCGAGCATCGGCTCCGATGCCGACCTGCCGACCGTATGCGCCCCGTGCGCGGCGGCGGTCCGGGAGATGTTTGCGGCTTAACATGATGTCCAGAATCCGAGTTGCCATCCTTGCCTTGGTGCCGCTGATCTTCGCCCTCGATTGGGGAACCAAGCGGCTGATTGAGGCGCGCGTGAGCTTCTGGGATACCTATGCTGTTATCCCCGGCTTTTTTAGCATCGTCCACGCGCAAAATCGGGGAGCGGCGTTCAGCCTGTTGCACGACGCCTCCGAGCAGGTCCGCGGCGTGGTGCTGATCGGGTTCTCGGGCGTCATCACGCTGGTCGTGGCGGTCATGCTAGGGCTGTCGTTCCGCCCGAGCGACCGGCAGTCCAATTGTGTCCGCACGGCCTTGGCGCTGGTTTTGAGCGGCGCGCTGGGGAATATGTGGGACCGGGTTCTCCGTGGATATGTGACCGATTTCCTGCTCGTCTACGCGGGCGAGTATAGCTGGCCGGTATTCAATGTGGCCGATAGCGCGATTTGCATCGGGGCCGGATTACTGCTCCTCGACATATGGCGGGAACGAGGAGAGAAACATGCTGCCTAAGCTGTTTTCGGTCGGCGATTTCTTCCTGCCCGCGTATGGTCTGTTCGTCGCCAGCGGCGTTCTGTTGGGGTTGATGGTGACGACGCGGTTGGCGCGCCTGCATAAACTGGACCCTGAAAAGATCACAAACCTGGTGCTGTATGTCGTGTTTGCCGGCATGTTCGGGGCGAAGTTGGCAATGTTCGCCTTCGACTGGGGCTACTACGCCCAGCGCCCGGAAGAGATTTTTTCCTTGGCGACGCTGCAAGCGGCGGGCGTTTTCCAAGGGGGGCTGGTTACGGCGATCCTGGTGGCCTGGTGGTACGTGCGGCGCGAAAAGATGAAATTTTTGCCGATCGCGGACCTGTTTGCTCCGGGCCTCGCGCTGGGGCATGCGGTGGGCAGAATCGGATGTTTCGCCGCGGGCTGCTGCTACGGGGCTTATTGCGAGCGTCCTTGGGCCGTGCGCTATACGAACCCGGACGCGGCGAAAATCAGCGGGACACCCTTAGGAATCCCCTTACATCCTTCCCAACTCTACGAGGCGGCGGCTGAGTTCGTCCTGTTCTGGGTACTCTATCGGATGGCGAAGCGTCCGTATGGGGCAGGGACCGTCATTGGGATGTACTTGACGGTCTATTCGACGGTGCGCTTTTTCGTTGAATTTGTTCGACATCACGAGCAAG
>CANNLB010000340.1 GCA_947505565.1 Acidobacteriota bacterium
TAGCATCGTTTCCAATCGCCCCCCGCCCCATCCGTTTGGCCCATAGGCCACCGCCACTACTGCCACATCCGCCGGGATCTTCCATTGCTGCCGCCCCAACGCCGGCTTCCGCGCCAGCGCTATCACCGCTTGGCCTTCCTGCGGGGCCAGCAGTAGCACCACTTCGGCCTTACTCTGGTCTTCTCCCGGCGGCGGATCGCTGGGCACGTAGCTTACCGTGTCGTCTTTCTTTAGCGCATTCAGCGTCTCCAACAGGAGCCAGCGGCTCTCACCCGGTCGCTGCACCTGCAAGCGAAAATGCGCTACCGCGGCGCCGCCAGGACAAAGCGGCTCCGCCGCAGCGTAAGCAGAAGGAATCGCAGCGAGAAGAAGGAGGGTGAATATCCAAGGCACCGTAGCTCAAATGACGAAGCCCGAACCGAAAAAGTCTATTTGACCCCCGGATTCTTCACAAACTCGACCGTTCGCTCCAGCGCCGCCAAGGTCGCATCTAACAACGGTTCCGCCCTGCCGGCATGCCCTTGCGGGCCCATCACAAAGTCGTGATAACCGTTCTCATAAATCAACATCGTCACGGCCTTCCCGCCCGCCACCGCCAAATCATGAAACGGCTCGTCCACCGCCAGCAACCCGTCCTTCGTACCCACCAGCAACAACACCGGGCATTGCATCGCCGCGATGTTTCGCTTCGCTACCGCCTCATTCACTTTCCCCTCGGCCGAACCCGGCTTCCAACCTTCCACCCCGAGAAACTCCAACACCGCCGGGGCCCCCAAAACTGCTGCGTGTAACTTAGTCCGCCCAATCAAATGTGCCACTAAGTTCCCGCCCAGACTAACTCCGTAGACGCTGATCCGTTGCGGATCCACATACTTCTGCTCCCGCAGCCACTCGATCACCGCGACCCCATCGTCCACGTAAGTAGCGCCCTTGGAATCTACGACGCTCGCCATCATCGGCATCGGGTTCCGGTAATCCGACACCACCACCACATAGCCTTCTTTCAGGAACCGCTCCCACATCGGTCCGCCCGTGTCTCCCCGCACCCAGGTCACCAGCTTTTCCATCCCTCGTCCTCCTGGCGCGCCATGAAAATGCAACAGCACCGGAAAGGGCCCCGGACCCTTCGGTCGCCGAATCGCCGCCGCCACGTAGAGTCCGTCCTTTGACTTGATGTAAACCTGCTCAACCGGCGAATCCTCCTCGCTGATCGTATGGATGTAGGCCTCGTGTGGCAGCACCGCACCGCCGGGAAGATGCCTTTTCTCCGCCCATAAGGGCGTCAAGCAAAGAAGCAACGCAAGGAGTCTCATGGCACGATACCATAGCAAAGAATGCCGTCCAGGAAAAGAGCAGCGCTGGTCGTCGGGGCCTCGGGCCTCGTCGGTGCCGCCACGCTAAACCTGCTCCTCGACGCCCCCAGCCCCTCAAAAGTCATCGCCCTCCTACGCCGTTCCTCCAGCCGCAGCCACCCCAGACTCATCGAACGGGTCACCGATTTCGCCGCTCTCGAAACACTTGAGACCCCGCCCCTCGGAACCGTATTTTGCGCCCTCGGAACCACCATTCAGGTCGCAGGCTCTCAGGACGCCTTTCGCCGGATCGACTACGAACTCCCCCTCCGCCTCGCCCGCTGGGCCCAATCACGCGGGGCAACTCATTTTGTGCTGGTCTCCTCCGTCGGCGCCGACCCCGCCTCGCCGAACGGCTACCTCCGCGTCAAAGGCGAACTCGAAGACGACCTCGCCGCCCTCAACTACCCCGCTGTCGATATCTTGCAACCCAGCTTCCTCCTCGGCCCCCGCCGCGAGGCCCGCCCCTTGGAATCGATCAGCAAACTCGCTGTCCATGCCCTATCGTTCCTCCTCCTCGGCGGCCTCCGCAAGTATCGAGCCATCCGTGCCAGCGATGTCGCCGCCGCCATGGTGGCCGCCTCCCAGTCCCCCCAGCCTGGCCTACACCGCCACCTCTACGATTCCATCCTCAACTTAGCAACACACGCCAAGTAACCACCACGAGCGCGTGGCACACCATAGCGGCGCGTACGCTCCCGGTCTCTAAAAACGCCCGCCCGTAAACGTAGTGCGCAAGCGTCGCCAGCAGCGCAAAGCGCCAGTTCGGAAACTGCCGAAAAGGCAGATGCGCCGCCCCGCAAATCAGGGCCACGACCATCTGCGCCCGCCCGGAACTCCCCATCCAATCCGTAAACCACTGCAGTAACATCCCCCGAAACACAAAGTTCTCCCGCACCGCCACGAACATATAAATCCCGAAAAACGTTGCCACCGCGTTCAACAGCATCTTCTCCCACAACCACGGTCCCTGGTGCAGCCCCGTAAACCCGATCGCCCAGCCCAGCAACGCACCCACCGGCACAAACAGCAGATACCACCGCACCCCCACCACTACCTCCCGCCAGCTCGGCACAAACCCAAAGCCGACTCCCTCCTGCCCCCGCACCTCCAAAACCGCCCAAATCACAATCCGCGCCCACGCCAACTCGCCCAGTGTCGCCAGCGGCAGTTTCGCCACCGCCGAAGGGTACAAATGCTCGCTCACCTTCAGCAGCGTCAGCGCCGCGAACAGCACAGCATAACCAACGTCTACCCACCACCGCCGCGGCAGACCGATGTACCAGTACGCCAGCACCCCGCTCACGGCCAATACCAACGGGTTCGCCCCCACCAGCACCGCCGGCATCCCCACGCTCACCGCCATCATCCACGGCTTCCACCGCCGCCGCATCGCCTCATTTCCCACCGACAAAAACATCGCCGCTTCCAGGATCAACGCCGCCGTCACTAGCGCCGCCTCCCCGAAGACGATATTCTGCTTGTGCAGGTAGTAGCTCACGCCAGCCGCCAGCAGCGGCAACATCACCGCCATGCTCGCCCCAAACTCGCTCGCCCCCGCCCTGTTTTTCACTTTCCTAGTATCGCCGATCATCGCGGCCGACCCGCCCCGCGATCTCGCTAAGCGCATCGCCGAGCGAGAAACGCAATCCGAAACCGTGCGCTCGCAGTATATGTACAAACAAAATCTCCTGATCGAGGAGTTTGACAAGCGCAACGCCATCTCCGGCAACTACGCGGAACAACGCGAAGTCATCTTCCTTCCCTCCGGAGAACGCTCCGAACGCGTCACCAAACCCGCGGTCGACCGCCTCGCTCGACTCAAGCTAACCCCCGAAGATTTCCGGGATATCCGGGAAATCCAGCCCCTCCTGCTCACCAAAGACCGCCTGTGGCTCTACCAAACCCAACCCCGGGGCGAAGAGATCATCGACGGCATCCCCTGCTGGGTCCTCGAAGTCAAACCCCGCCAACTCCTGGACGGCCAACGCCTGTTCGAAGGTCTTCTCTGGGCCACCCAAACTGATTTTTCGGTAGTCCGCTCCCAGGGCCGCGCCGTTCCCCATCTCCTCTCTCGAAAAGAAGAAAATCTTTTCCCCCTTTTCACCACAATCCGCCATCTGCAACAGAGTGGTTACTGGTTTCCCCACGTCACTCTCGCCGACGATGTCCTTCCCTTCCGGTCGGGCCCTCTCCGGCTCCGTATGAAACTTGATTTCTCCGCCTACCAACGCTTCGGCTCTGAATCCTCTGTCCAGTTCGATACCGACAAGCCATGATCCCCAACCCCGGACTCTGCTCCAATTGTGAACATCAACGCCGGATCCAAAGTGCCCGCGGAAGCCTCTTCATTCTCTGTGAAGCCGCTCTCGCCGACTCCCGTTACCCAAAATATCCTCCTCTCCCCGTTCTCCGCTGCGTCCCCTACTCACCAGCGGTCCCAGAGGGATAACATTGTTAAAACCCAACTTCTTTTCAATATCCGCCGTCTCGAAGTACAACATCGGACCTGTCATCGCCGGAACATCCACCTCGTCCCTCGCCAACGTCCCACCGCCCCGCCCTCCACCGCCGGACATAGCGTCATCTCATCCCCTTCATCTGCTCCCGAACCAGCCGATATCCCAGCACAGCCTTATAGAAGCCAGAATCGCTCACATTCTTCAAGCGTAGTACGCCCCTCCAACTCCCCACCCGATTCCTGATAAAGTCGTACCCAGCAGCCCATGCGCACCTTCCCGCTCCTCCTCCTCCCCACTCTCCTCCTCGCCCAACAGAACTGGCGATCCTGGTCCGGCTCGAACGACGGTAACCGCTTCTCCCCCCTCACCCAAGTCAACAAAGCCAACGTCAAGCAGCTCAAAGTCGCCTGGGAATACAAATCCGGCGACGCCGACCCCCGCGGCCGCACCGCCATCCAGTGCACCCCCATCATCGTCGACGGCGTCCTCTACGCCACTACCCCCACCCTCGACGCCATCGCTCTCGACGCCGCCACCGGCAAAGAACTCTGGCGCTTCACCCCGCCCGCCTCCCGCTTCCGCGGTGTAAACCGCGGCGTCATGCTCTGGGAAGAAAAGGGCGAAAAGCGCATCTTCTACGCCGCCGGCGCCCAACTCTTCGCCCTCGACGCTAAAACCGGTAAAGCCATCCCCTCCTTCGCCGCCGATGGCCGCCTCGACCTCTCCAAAGATCTCGACCGCGACCCGCCCGGCGCCTTCAACGGAGCCACCTCCCCCGGCGTCATCTACAAAGACGTCATCATCATCGGCTCCAGCGTCGGCGAAGGCCCCCGCATGGCCGCCCCCGGCCACATCCGCGCCTACGACGTCCGCACCGGCAAACGCCGCTGGATCTTCCATACCATCCCCCACCCCGGCGAGTTCGGCTACGAAACCTGGCCCAAAGACGCCTGGAAAACCTCCGGCGGCACCAACAACTG
>CANNLB010000341.1 GCA_947505565.1 Acidobacteriota bacterium
GGATCATGCTGAGGCTCGACGCGGAACGCACGCACTCGCGCGCGGCTGTCATAGTCGACTTGCTGCTTGGCAAGTCACGAGAAGTGAAGAAAAAGCTATTCCCGAGGTGGTTGCATGTCTGTGTTATTCTCCGGCAATGCAAGCGGCTGCAGCGTTCGAGCATTCCAAAACACATTCGATCGTTGCATGGTGTCTGTCGCCAGCAGCAACGGAGTCCGCCACAGCAGCCGTAACCCATCCAGAAACTCCTTCACCCCTTCGTCCTTCTTCGCCCCGCCCTCGGCCCGAAACGTCCCGCGCATTCGCGAGATCGACCACGCGCTAAACAAGAATGCCGCCGAATTGAACACAAACGCGTAGCCGTATCCGTACGCCGCGACGGCCGCCCCGCCCATCATCGTCCCCAACGATAGCGTCAACCACGACGTCGTCTGCGTCATCGCGTTCGCCGTATGCAACTGCTCCCCTTCGGCCAAATCCGGCAAGATCGACGACCGCCCCGCCGTGAAAAATGGCGTCGCCACCATTAACAGTGCGCTCAGCCCGTACAACAACCCCGTCACCGGCCACTCCAAAACCAGGAGGAACGAAAGCGCAATCGCCGCCCGAAACAGCTCGCTCGCCATCATCACCTTCCGCCGATCCAGCCGGTCCAAATACACCCCCGCCATCGGAGCCACTAGAATCGCCGGTAGCGTTCGTGCGATCATGACCGCACCGACCGTCGATCCTGATCCCGTCAAATGTAACGATAGCGAGAGCGCTGCGATCGAGTTGAAATGGTACCCCGTCTCGCTCACCAGTTGACCGACCCACAGCGAGCGGTAGTTGGGGTTCTGCCGCAGCAGCGCTAAAAATTGCACGTCCACTCATAATATGCAAATCCTCTCCGACTGGTTCCTCTGGGCCATCGTCACCATGGTGGCGATCGCCAGTTTTTCCCCCCACCTCGCCGCCACCCTTCATGCGAACCAGGTCTCCGACTACGGCATCTTCATCATCTTTTTCCTCTACGGCGTCAACCTTTCCGTCGAAAGCCTCCGCTCCGGACTCGTCAATTGGCGCCTCCACCTGCTCGTACAACTCTCCACCTTCGTCCTCTTCCCAGCCCTCTTCATCCCCTTCCGCGCCCTCTGTGGACCCTGGCTCCCCGCCGATCTCCAACTCGGCTTCTTCTACCTCTGCGCCCTCCCCTCCACCATCTCCTCCTCCGTCGCCATGACCGCCATCGCCCGCGG
Organism: Acidobacteriota bacterium; assembly: GCA_947505565.1. Classification (GTDB taxonomy): domain Bacteria; phylum Acidobacteriota; class Terriglobia; order Bryobacterales; family Bryobacteraceae. The sequence continues at coordinate 1,239 of CANNLB010000341.1, forward strand.
AAACGTCCCCGCCGCCATCTTCAACGCCACTCTCTCCAGCCTCCTCGGCGTCGTTCTCACCCCCGCTCTCGTTAGCCTCGTCGCCCAAACCACTGGCCAAGCCCCACCGTTCGCCCACACCGTCACCAAGGTCGCGACGCTCCTCCTCCTCCCCTTCGCCCTCGGTCAACTCCTCCGCCCCTTCGCCGGCAAGTTCTTCGGCCGCTATAAGAAACACACCGCCATCTCCGACAAGTGCATCATCCTCATCCTCGTCTTCGCGGCATTCTCTGACTCGGTCAACGCTGGCCTCTGGACCACCTACGGCCCCCCCATCCTCGCCCTCACCTTCGTCTGTACCGGAGCCATCTTAGCCATCGTCCTCACCATCACGACCACCCTCGCCCGGCTCCTGAAATTCTCGACCCCCGACGAAATCGTCGCCGTCCTCTGCGGCTCAAAAAAAACTCTCGCCTCCGGCGCCCCCATGGCCAAGCTCATCTTCGCCGGTTCTACCGGCCTCGGGCCCATCCTGCTGCCCATCATCTTTTACCACCAAATCCAACTCATCGTCTGCAGCGTCCTAGCCCGCCGCTACGCCGCCCGCCCAGAGCTCTCCTAACATCTCGACCGCCACCCCCACCACGATGTCTTCCGTCTCCGGCCCATACAGCGCCGTGTCTACCTCATAGCCCCCCTCCGCAAACGCCGCCCGCGTCGGCATATAGCCAAACGTCCCGTTCGAATACCCCGAAACCAAAGTATGCGCGAACGGCGACCCCGCCACGATCCGCGCTCCGATCTCTCCAAACGGCTCGTCCTGCATCGACACCATCACCAAGTCCCCAATCCGCAACACCTGCATCTGCCGCTCTACCACCGCCGCTCCCCGCACCATCCGCGCCCGCTCTTCTTTCATCGTTGCCCGCGTCAACGCCGCCGTCGCCTCCCTCACCGCCCCCCCGTTCCCCCGCGCCGCCTCCAACCCCGCCCGCAATCGACCCACGTCCGCCACCAACTCCTCATGCGGCGGAAACACGTTCGCCGGCAGCCGCAGCGTCCGGCTCCGCATCGCAAACGCGACCGGTCCATCCTCCGCCGGCACGTCTTCGTACAATGCAATCGGTGCCCCCGATTCCATCACTCCCACCAGCTTCTCCGTCCGCCCTCGCGTATCAATTTCCAGCGCCACCTTTGCCGCCTCCAATCCCAATATCCGCCCTAACCTTCGATAGACGCCCCGGTCGCCGGTGAACCCCCGCACCGGACCCACTGACCCCGTCGCCCCCTGCAAATACAAACACATTCCGCCCATCTCCCGCTCGACCACCTCCCGGACCACGCCCGGAAAGTCCGGCGTAAACCACTCGTTCTCCCAAGCCATAATCGTCGGGTGGCAAGCGTAATGCACAATCACCGCAACCGGCTTTTCATCCAGATCATCCACCCGCACCACGCGCACCGTCCGGTCCACCGGGCCCGCCCAATTCCGCCCCACCACCACCCGCCCATCCTCCATCGTCACCCGCCTATTCACGTTGATCCGGCAAGCCCCCTCCCCCGCCGCCACCCGCACCGGTCGCAGATTCTGCAACGCCTGCCAACCCGCCCCCGCAATCCGCCGCGGCAAGCTTTGCAGATACTCCAATCCCATCTCCAGCCCCTCCGACACCACCTCCAGCCGCAACGTTTTCGGCCCCGAATGCGTATGCGACGCCGACACCCGCACACACTCCGGCCCCAACCCCGTCAACTCCACCACCGCCGCCATCACCTTCTTCGCCCACTCTTCATTGAACCCAATCACGTCTACGTCGATCACCAGCGCCGTCGTTTCCCCGTCGGTCATCGCCAGAGCGGTGGCATATAGAGGCATGTCCGCCCCCACCCCGCGTTGATGCAGTTGCGCCCCCCAGATCCCCTGCGGAGTCCCTGGCGCCGGCGTGATGTCGCTCCGCCCCGTTCCTGCTCGTAAATGGCTCATGCCGCTCAGCTTACCGCTTTTACAAATCTCCTACAAAACCAAGGCAATCGTTTGCTCTCCCCCTGCGCGCTATCAGCCAGGGGCAAGCAGATGACAGTCAAAACCATTTTCACCACCCTGATGTTCACTATCGCCCGCACGGCCTCCATACCAACTGCCAAAACTCCGACGAGAACGGCCGTTCCGCCGCCGTCTCGAATTTATCGAGGTTGCTTGCTCCGGAGCCACCATCAACGGAGCCGTCATCGGCTAAAACCATTGCGGCCCCGCGCCGCTCACCCCCGTCGGCCCCCCGATGCCTCCCGAATCAACTAAGTCAGTCAGTGGCTCAACGACAAGGAACTCGACCTGCGCATCATCTCCGTCGGTGGAAACGACATCGGTTTCGGGAAAATCGTCGCCATGTGCATGACGCCGCTCACGAGCGGCAAAGACGATGCGGCCTTTGAAGCCATCATCAAACGCGGCAAATGCAGCAACACCGAGTTCGTCGGCCTCGACTTCCTCGCTAATGCCTACAGCACCATGAAGAACCGTAGCGATGCCGACACCAAGCCCAAAGCCGTCGCCATCATGCCCTCCAACCTCTTCGACCCCTTCGTCCAGATGGTCGGCTTCTCCACCCTCGGCACGATAAGCCCCGCCGAAGTCGACTGCGGCGAATCCGAAATGGATCGAGGCCATCGTCATCAACCCCCTCAACACCAAACTCGAACAGATCGCCAACAGCTTACGCACCTCCAACCGCCTCGTGGCCCGCCACTTCAACATCCGGGTCTCCGCCGCACCGCGCATCGAACACGAGAACATTCATCTCGCCTACGTCACCAACGGCGACACCAAGACGATGCCGCCCAGCGAATACAATCTCAATCCGGACCGCATCTTCGTCGGCAACAATTTCCCTCTCCTCTTCCGCTCGCTGGTCTTCCCCAACGCCGACGTGATGACCTCTCTGACGCTCCAGACATCGAAGAAGCCCTTCCCCGATGCCAGCGCCGCCAGCACCTTTTGTGACGGAGGGCACGCTCCACCTCCGGTGGCGCGCTGTCACCCGCCCCTACTACGACGCCGACGCACCCACAACGACTCGCTTCTCGAGCACCGTCCGCCCCGCCCCGCTCTCCCCCGAGAGCGGGGCTTTCTTGCTTCCTTCCCCTCCGCTGTCGCATCCTGGTGCTTCGTGACCCGCCCCATCCAAATCCAAACCCGCCGCTACCGCAGTGCCGAATGGTTCTATGGCCGCGATGAACTCGGCTTCCAAAACCGCTCCGCCCTCCGCTCCATCGGCGTCGATGTCGACCGCTACCAGGGCTGTCCCGTTATCGGAATCGCCAACTCCTGGTCCGAACTCAACAACTGCAACATCACCCTCCGCGACGTCGCCGAAGCCGTCAAACGCGGCGTCCTCGCCGCCGGTGCCCTCCCCCTCGAATTCCCCACCATCTCCCTTGGCGAAGAGTTCACCAAACCCTCCGCCATGCTCTACCGCAACCTCATGGCCATGGACGTCGAAGAGATGCTCCGGTCGAATCCCCTCGACGCCGTCGTCCTCCTGTCGAACTGCGACAAAACCGGC
>CANNLB010000342.1 GCA_947505565.1 Acidobacteriota bacterium
ATGGCGACCCCGCCAAGCGCGGTCAAGTCGCGTTGCTGCTCAGCCTGAAGCCCGAAGCGTTACCGGAGAAGGTGCAGGAACGATGTTGGACGGTGCTCCGCGAGCAGGTCGCTTGGTTTGATCGCACCGCCAGTTCGACGAAGGAACCCAAGGGTTGGCTATTGAAGGAGACGGCGGTCATAGCGGTCGGGCTCGCGTCCATCCCCGGTTCGGTGCGTGAACGCCACAGGGCCGACTTCGTCGCCTTGCGCGATCGCATCGAGCAGTGCCGAAAGGCAAACGACCCTGATGCTGCGAAACTCGCCGACTTGCAGAAGGCAGACCGGCAGAAGGCAGACTAGCACAAGGCAGACTTGCAGAAGGCAGACTGGATGCCCGGCCAAGCAACACCCTAGAACCTGGGCTCAACCTTCAGTCGGACCTCGCACGGCGGAATCGGTCAACTCAGTATGAATACGGCAGCGAGCCCCGGTCCGGGATCCGGACCGCGTAGACAGAAGTGCGCGCTGTAACGTAGAGGGTCTGTAGGTCATCGCCCCCAAAGGCGCAGTTGGCCGGCGTCTCGGGAAACTCGATCAGTCGAAGCAACTTACCCGCGGGCGAGTATACGCAAATCCCTCGGCAAGAGGTGTAGATGTTGCCATTGGCCGCTACCCTCAGTCCATCCGGAGCGCCATCCACCGCGCTGACCAACTCCCGCTGGTTGGACGCTTGGCCGGCTCTGTCCAGATCGAATGCAAAAATCTTGCGTTTCTCGGAGTCGGCGACATACAGAGTCTTCCCGTCGGGCGCGAGCGTAATCCCATTAGGCCGCGCTAAGCCTGCGGTGATCAGCGAAATGGTGCCGGCGGGCGTCACATGGTAAACGCCGTTAAACCCCAATTCCTGCCGCTCCAGCACCGCTTTTGACGCCGGGTCCGTGAAATACACATGTCCATCCCGCCGCACGACCACATCGTTCGGGGAATTGAGACGTTTTCCCTCCCACTTGACGGCCACTTCGTTCAGCTTCCCGTCCACATCCATGCGCACCACGCGCCGGCCGTCCCGCTCCGCCGTGTACACCCGCCCTTGGACGTCCATCGCGTTTCCGTTGGCCGCCGAGCTGTGGTTCCGCAGAATCTCGACCGGGTGCCCTGGCACTAGTTTATGAATTCGCGAGTTGTAGATGTCGCTGAATACCAGATAGCCCTTCGGCGACCATACGGGACCCTCCACGAATCCGAAGCCGCCCGCCACTTTCTCCACGCCCGGGGTGACTGCGGTAATCGGCTCCTCGGCCCGCAGCTCCAGGCGCCACTTCCACGTGTCGCCAGGCGCAACAAGCACGCGCCCCTTCTCCGTATTCAGCGAATTCTGCGTCCCAAACCACGGTTCCGGACTCAGATAGCCCACCTTCGGTCCGCCAAACACGTTGAACCGGACGAGCGGCTCCGCGGCCGTTGTGCTCGCCTGCTGCGCAATCCGGAGTGAAAGGCCCTGCGGGTCGGCTAAGATTGCGTACGGCTGGCTCTTGTAGCCGGCTAGCGGCATTGCCACGAGGGCATCGAAGTCAGCCAAGCGGGTGGGCAGGTCGAAGCTTCGGGGCTTTGACTGTCCGCTTAACACCCCTCGTTCGTTCCGCAACAGTTGCACGGTGCTAGGGGTGACAAAGGTCATATCGCCGGCCGGGGTTCCCTCGACAAAGGGGATCTTAAAGGCAATGTGGTTGCCAATGGCAAACGGCATCGGCCCAGCGTTGCCCTCCCCGGAACTCACTGCGTAGTCGATTGTGATTTGCCCGGCCGCCAACTCATAGGAAGCGCGGACCGAGAAGGCGAAGGGATAGAACTTACGGGTCGTTTCGCTATCGGCCAGCTCCACCGTAACCCGCGCCCCATTGCCAGTGGCCCCGCTGGCAACCACCTTCCATGGAAGCCCCTTTGCAAAACCGTGGCAAGGCATCGGATATTCTTTCCCCCGAAGTGGATAGGTTCCGTCTCCGCAGCTTGCCTTCGGGATGGTGCCCACTGGATACTGCGCCCCCACGGCGGGCCAGAGCAGCGGAGCCTTACCTTTGAAGCCCGGCCCGGGTGTATAGTTCCGCGCGTGGAACAGCAACTCTATCCACTGCCCGCGGAATCGAACCCTATAGCTACTTAGCTCGCCGCCTTCGCTTGGCGCAATAGCAGCCTCTACGCCGACCGTATTGTCGCGCAGTATGATTACCTCCGGAGATCCTGCCCCGTTCGCCGGCTCCCGGGAGACCGTATACCGTTCCTGAGCCAGTCCAGCCGCCACGGTCAGCGCAACCACACAAATCCGGTGAATCCTCATTTTGCCTCCAGCAGCCCAAACGCAATCACATCGCCTCCGGCCGCAATTGCCACATCCTGTTTGCCCGCGACTGTGTAGGTGACCGGCTGGGCTGTAATGGGCTGCCCAGCGTTAAAGTGCCAAACAGTCTTTCCCGTTTTCGCGTCGAGCGCAACAAATTGGCCGTTCACCTCGCCAGAGAAAATCAGGCCGCCCGCGGTCGAAAGCAGCCCCCCTCCGAAACTGGTGGAACCCACCCTCTCGGACTCCCACTTCAGCTTCCCTGTCGTGAGGTCGAGGGCCCGCACGTAGATTTTCCACGAGTCGTCCTTCATGTTTACGTCTCCCGTGGCCCGGTACTGAAATCCGCCCGGGCGAAACGTCTCCGTGGATTTGTACGCCATTCCGCAGCCCTCCTGGGCGACGACATAAAACAGCTCTGTGTCGGGGCTATAGGCCGGGGACATCCAGTTGGCGGCGCCACTCGCGGCCGGACAGACCTTTGTTCCTTTAAGGCTCGGCTCCATTCCTGGAACCAGAACGGGCCTCCCCTCGGCTGTCAATCCGGTCGCCCAGTTCAGCTGTTTCACGAAGGGTGTCCCCGTAAGGAATTTCCCCGTCACCCGATCCAACAGATAGTAGAATCCGTTGCGGTCGGCGTGTGCCATCAGCTTCCGCATTTCCCCCTTGTAGCGTGCGTCCACGAGTACCGGAATTTCAACCGCGTCCCAGTCCATTGTGTCGTGAGGGGTGAACTGGAAATGCCACTTGAGTTTCCCGGTGTCCAGGTCCAGGGCGACTACGCATTCCGTGTAGAGGTTATCTCCCATCCGCACGTCGCCATTAAAATCCGGAGCAGGATTCCCGATCCCCCAGTAGAGCAAGTTGAGTTCGGGATCGTAGCTTCCGGTGAGCCAGGTGTTCCCCCCAGCATGTTTCCATGAGTCTCCGGCCCAAGTCTTGTTGCCGGGCTCACCTGGCTTGGGAATGGAGTGGAACCGCCACAGCCGCTCCCCCGTCACGGCGTCGTAGGCATCCAGGAAACCGTTCAACCCGTGGTCCCCTGGCGCAATCCCCGCAATCACTTTGCCCTTTACAACCATCGGCGCAGCCGGGGACCAATAACCATCGCTGGCCTCGGCGATCTTCGACTCCCAGACGACGTTGCCGGTGGCTGCGTTCAGCGCCACCAAATATGCGTCTGGCGTCGTAAAGTACACTTTGTCTCCCCAGATTGCAACGCCGCGGTTCGGGCCCTTTTCCCGCCGTGGGACGCGGGCATATTCCCATATCTTTCGCCCCGTTCTCGCGTCGAGGGCGTAGATTTCATTGGGCTGGGTTACATACATCACCCCGCCGGAGACAATTGGAACCGACTGCAGCCGCGATGCGTTCGGCACCCGAAAGATCCATTTGGGCGTCAGCCGGTTGATCGTTCCCAAATTCACTTGATCCAATCGGCTATGCCGTCGGCTGTCGTAACTCCCGTTGTAGTGCAGCCAAGTGGAGGCATCGGCCTCCAGCAGTTGCTTATCGGTCACCTGCCCAGGCAGTGCGCAGGCAAGGTACAGCCCGGCCAGCCATTTTCCCGTTCTCATCGCCCCACCTCGTTTTCACCCTGCTGTTCCATCCGCATCTTGCTTCGTGCCTGGCGACTCAGCATCGCGATTAAGTCTTGGAAATCTCTTTCGCTGAGCCTTTTATCGATGTTGCGCGGCATTGGAGACCGTTTCCCGTACTCGATCGTCCGCAACTCCTGTCGATCAAACAAGTGCAGCTTTCCATTCCGGTCCAGAAGCTGGAGGGAGAAGGCGTCTTCGTTCCGCAAGACGCCCTGCACCGTAAGCCCCGCGGCGGTTATAACCGTAACCGGGCGGAAACCGTTGCTGGGTGGCAACTCCGTGGTCAGGGCATCCCGCAGCTTTTGCAGTGTTAACTGCGCTCCAACGCTGGACAGGTCTGGACCAAGCGTTCCGCCCTGCCCTCGAATCATGTGGCAGGCGCGGCACCCTCCTTCCTGCATGAAAACCTTCATCCCATTTTCCACGTCGCCCGAAACATGATTGTCGGATGCCGTAGCGCGGATATTGCGAATAAACGCCACAATCTTCCAGACTTCCATCTCTGGCAGAGGAGAGCTTGGCATGGGGCTACCGGGGATGCCGTTCTTCACCGCATCGAAGATAGCGGCCTCGCTGAGACGGAAGTAGCGGCGCGCCGCGTTCAGGGACGGGGCCCGGTCGCCATCGGAACCGTCCGGTCCGTGGCACCCGGTACAGGTCTTGTTATAGAGAGCGCGGCCGGCCGCAACGACCTCTGCGGCTTCGCCCAAGGGATTCTTGGGCTTGGCGGGCGGAGCGGGAAAGAGGGCGCCCGCGGCGGCAAGGCTGATCCATGTGGTCAGGAATAGTTGTCTTGGGTTGTTCATACCAATTGCCCGCCTGAACTAAAAAGTGAGGCGC
>CANNLB010000343.1 GCA_947505565.1 Acidobacteriota bacterium
CCCCGCCGACCCGCCCCCCACGTTGTCCCCTATATCAAACAGCGCCACCGGAAACTTCGCCGCCCCCATCGCCGCCGTCACCGCCCCCGCCGCCTGCGGCAAGGTCAGTTTCAATCGGTCCCGCTGCGCCCACATCATGTCGCTCAACCTCTTGGCCTCCCGTTCCGCCAAGTTCCGATCCCCGTCCGTCACCACGATCACGCTCGGCCCCATATGCGGCGAATCGTTGTACTGATACCCCCCCATCACACTCGCGGCCAGAATCTTCGGATTCTCTTTCTCCATCCGAAACGTCTCCTGCGTCAACGGCTTCATCGGGTCCCCATACGTGTTCTGAAACACGATGTTATAGACCATGTCTGGCTTAATGATCGTCTGCACCGGATGCACCTCCCCCCGCAGCATCCGCCCCAGAATATTCGCCGCCTGCACCCCCCGGTCTTTCGTATCCAAATGCGGATTTTGCTTATACGAAACCAGCACGTTCGTCATCTCGACAATCGCCGGCGACGTATTCCCATGAAAATCGTGCGTCAACACAATCGGAAACGGCTTCGGAAACTTCGCCCGCAACCGACGAATCAACTCTTCGTCCCCCTGCGGAAAATCCTCGGCGTACATCGCCCCGTGCAGTGCAATCAAAATCGCATCACACGGCCCCGCCTTCTCGAACCCCTCCACCAGCCGCTTTGCCAACTCCTCAAACGCCGACCGGCTCACCGCCCCCCGCGGCATCGCGTGTGAATACACCGTCGGGATCATCGTCCACCCCTGCCGCCGCCCCTCCTCCACAAAACCCGCCACCTCCGTACTCCCCGCTCCCCAGCGGTCCAGCGTCGGCTCCACCCATTCAAAATCAGCTAGCTCCGTCTTGGCCGGGTTGAACGAGTTCGATTCGTGCATAATCGAACCCAAAGCTACCCGAAACGTCTTCAGTTGTGCACCAATAGAGGAGGAGGCAAGCATAGTCATGGCATTCCTGCGGCTGAGTTTCATCGCGTCCAAAGTATGCCATAAAAACGAGAGTTTTTCTATTGAAACCTCCCGCCGAGCTTTCCTCGGCTTCCCGTTCGCCTTCCCTCTCACCTTCGATCGCCAGGGTCGCGTCACCAAATCGGAGTCCCGTTCCGCCGCTGGCTTCGCCGAACCCCTCCCCTCCGCTCCGCCCCTCGAGATGATCCAACTCCCCGCCGGTCCCTTGCGCCTCCCCAACGGCCGCGATACCGTCGTCTCCTCCTACGCCCTCGGACGCTACGAAATCACGATCGCCCAGTGGAACGCCGTCGCCAAACTCCCCAAACGCAAACGCCTCCTCAGCCTCCTCAAAACTGGCAAAGACTCCCCCTTCGGCTGGCAGCCCGAACAAGCCGCCGAGACCATCGCCTTCCACGACGCCATCGAATTCTGCGCCCGCCTCTCCAAGCTCTCCGGCCGCCTATATCGCCTTCCCACCGACCATGAATGGGTCTACGCCTGCCGCGCCGGTACTCCCTCCGACTTCTGGTGGGGCAACGCCTTCAACCCCGCCCTCGCCGTAGCCCCGAAAGAAAACGAAGCCCCCCACGCCCCCGCCTCCCTCGGCTTCGCCAACCCCTTCGGCCTCTTCGACACCGTCGGCAACGTCGACGAATGGGTCGCCGACTCCGACCCCAAACGCACCGACTTCCATCTCTTCCGCCTCTCCGCCACCGAATCCGACTGGCTCAGCGAAAAATTCACCCGTACCGACCTCGGGTTCCGAGTAGCCGTCTAGCCATCTGCTATCGTAGAAATTTCCCCTAAAAAAGCATCTACACCCATGTCGTTCCAGATCCGTCCCCACAAGGAATTCCTCGTCCAGCCTTCCCTGCCGCCCGAGTTGTCCCGCCTCTCAGTACTCGCCGACAACCTCCTCTGGGTTTGGGAACCCAACCTCCGCGGCATGTTTCGCCGCCTCGATCCCATCGCCTGGCGCCATAGCGGCCATAACCCCGTCCTCATGCTCGGCCAGGTCCCCCAAGCCAGCCTCGCCAAGGCCGCCGCTGACCCACGCTTCCTCTCCCTCTACAAAAAGGCGTGCGCACGGCTCGACGCCTACATGGACTCCTCCACCGCCGCCCACTCCAACAAGCTAATCGCCTACTTCTCCATGGAGTATGGCCTCGCCGAATGCCTCCCCGTCTACTCCGGCGGCCTCGGCGTCCTCTCCGGCGACCATCTCAAAGCCTCCTCCGATCTTGACCTCCCCCTCGTCGGCGTAGGCCTGCTCTATCAAAAAGGCTACCTCCGCCAGTACCTCAATCAGGACGGCTGGCAGATCGAAAAGTCCGTCGAAAATGACTTTTACACCCTCCCCATCCGTCCCGTCCTCCTGCCCGACGGCTCCGAACTCATCGTCTCCGTCAATCTGCCCACCGGCGTCGCCTACGTCAAAGCCTGGTTCATCCAGGTCGGCCGCGTCCGCCTCTTCCTCCTCGATACCAACATCCCCCAAAACCCCAGCCCCGAACGCCGCAACATCACCGACCAACTCTACGGCGGCGACTCCGACACCCGCATCCGTCAGGAAATCGTCCTCGGCATCGGCGGACTCCGCGTCCTCGGTGCCCTCGGCCTCAAACCCACCGTCTTCCATATGAACGAAGGCCACTCCGCCTTCCTCGCTGTCGAACGCATCCGCCTCATCATGGCCGATAACGGCCTCAACTTCGACGAAGCCGTTGAAGCCATTCGCGCCAACAACGTTTTCACGACCCACACCCCCGTCCCCGCCGGTATCGATCTCTTCGACCCCGGCCTCCTCCACTATTATTTCCAGGCCTACTGCGCCGCCGCAGGCTTCTCCTTCGACGCCCTCGCCGGCCTCGGCCGCCGCCATCCCAACGACGGCGGAGAGCACTTCTCCATGGCCGTCCTCGCCATCAAAACAAGCTGTTGGCGTAACGGCGTCAGTTCACTCCACGGCGAAGTCTCCCGCGAAATGTGGCAGGACCTCTGGCCACAACTCCCCCCCCGCGAAGTCCCCATCACCTCCGTCACCAACGGCGTACACGTCTCCACTTGGCTCAACGGCGATCTCGCTAGCGTCTACGACAACTTCCTCCAACCCGACTGGCGCGAAAACACCGAAAATAAATCCACCTGGGACCTCATCGACGACATTCCTGCCGAAGAAATCTGGGAAGCCCACAAAAAGCGCAAACGCCAACTCATCACCTTCGTCCGCGCCCGCGCCACCGCCGCCGCCACCCTCCGCAAATCATCCCCCACCGACATCCGCCGCCTCTCCGACATCCTCGATCCCGATACCTTCACCATCGGCTTCGCCCGCCGCTTCGCCACCTATAAGCGAGCCACCCTCATCTTCAAAGACCTCCCCCGCCTCAAACGCCTCCTCACCAACAACCGCATGCCGGTCCAAATCCTCGTCTCCGGCAAAGCGCATCCGAAGGACATCCCCGGCAAAACGCTCATTCGCGAAATCGTCCAACTCTCCCGCGACCCCGAAATCGCCCGCCGCCTCGTCTTCGTCGAAGACTACTCCATGCAGGTCGCCCGCGAACTCGTCCAAGGCGTCGACCTCTGGCTCAACAACCCCCGCCGCGGCGAAGAAGCCTGCGGCACCTCCGGCATGAAGGCAGCCCTCAACGGCAATCCCAACCTCTCCGTCCTCGACGGCTGGTACGACGAAGCCTACGAAACCTCCGGCGGTTGGGCCATCGGCGACCGCGAACCCTACTCCGAGGACCAGGACGAAATGCACACCGCCGCCCTCCTCTCCCTCCTCGAAAACGAAATCGTCCCGCTCTATTACTCCGCTCGCGCCGACGAAGTCCCCCACGAATGGGTCCGTCGCATGAAGCTCAGCCTCAAAAACGTCACCCCGCAATACGACGCCAAGCGCATGCTCAACGAGTACGCCAGCCTACTCTACAACCCCGCCCACGACCTTGCCGCCGAAACCGCCGCCCATAACTTCCAGGCCGCCAAAACCCTCGCCGTTTGGGATAAGCAGGTCCACGAAGTCTGGAGCCGTGTCCGCTTTATCGAGGTCGACGGCGGCCCGGCCACCACCATTCAAACCGGCAAGGCCCTGCCCTTACGCGCCACCATCGAACTCGCCGGCCTGAAACCCGAGGACGTCCGCGTCGAAGCCGTCGTCGGTCGCATCGACGCCGACGGCAATCTCGAAGATTCCGCAGTCATCGCCCTCCTTGTCATCGAGCAGCACGGCACGGCCTTCTCCTTCGGGCGCGAATACTCGCCTCTACAAACCGGCCGCCTCGGCTTCGCCTTCCGCATCAGCTCAAACCACTACCGCGACCCCCTCACCCGGCCCACCAACGCTCTCCTGAAGTGGTCCGACTAGCCGCCCCCCTGTTATTCGTGGTACATCTCTAAGCAACCACATGGACGGCAATCAGAAATACAAACAGGCCGGTTACCAGGACTCTTCCTCGGAAAAAACCAAAGTTGGCGGCAACAAGGCCGACCACTATAGCAACGGCGAGTACTACGGCCCCCGAGCGCCTCTAGAAGGGCCGCACGCTCCGCGCCTCGTCCGCAGTGTCACCGCCAGCCGTTGCTTCAACTGCTCCAACCCCCTCCCCGCCGGTTTCGATTTCCTCCAGCCCTGCCCCAAGTGCGCCACCCTCCTCCACTGCTGCTCCCAGTGCGGCCACATGGACTCTTCCGCCCGCTTCCAGTGCCTCCAAACCATCCCCGAACGCATCCCCTACAAAGATAAAACTAACGACTGTACTCGCTTCTCCCCCC
>CANNLB010000344.1 GCA_947505565.1 Acidobacteriota bacterium
CGTATAAGGCGTGTCGAACGCTTCGTCCACGTCGAGACTTAACCCGGTCACCCGCCGGTCGCCCTGCTCAATCTGCACGAGCAACTCGGGAAACTTGGTGTAGCTAGCGGACCCGACGACCAACGAAACATGCGGCGCCCGGTCAAAAATCTTCTCGCCTTCCTGCTGCGCAACACAGCCCAACACTCCAAAAACTTGGCCGCCTTTGGCCGCGCCTTTCTTGAAGTTCTGTAGCTTGTTGAAGACCTTTTGCTCTGCCTTATCCCGAATCGAACAGGTGTTATACAGCACTAATCCGGCCTCTTCGGCCGTCGCCTTCTGCAAATAACCGCGCTCACGCAGCGTGCCAATGATCTTTTCAGAGTCGTGCACATTCATTTGGCAGCCAAAGGTTTCGATGTAAAAGGAGCGGTCCACTTCTATATTATAAGGGCACGGCCCTTAAGTTTTTGGCCGAAACCGTCGAAATGGCTTTTATGCGGGTTTTGCTATTCACCCTATGCGGGTTCGTTGTCCTCCAGGGGCAAGAGAGCAGCACGACGCGAACGTTCACATTCGATTCGAACGGCAATCGGCAGTTAACGCTCGAGAGCACCGTGTCAAAGGGGGCGAAGGCCGAATCGGTCCGGAATTTGAACGGGGGATTAACCCCGGTCGAAAAGACGGAGGAACGGTTGATCAAGGACGATGCCACCGGTCGCGTGGTCGAACGCATCATTCGGCGCTACGACGGCAACGGCCAGCCGGGGCCTCCCGAGAAGCTCCGGATCGAAGAACGCAAAAACCCCGACGGTTCGAAAACCATCGAAACCCAAGTGTTCAAGGGTAACCTCAGCGGCGGATTCTCAATGACGGAGCAGACGACGGCGATAGCCCGGAAGGTCGGCAACGTCGAGACGATCGACACCCAAGTCGCTCGGCCCAACCTAAACGGCGGGATTGAACTGATCGAACGGAAGCAGACGCGCATTGAAACCGGCGACAAAACCAAGCAGGAGGCGCTGACTGTCGAGCGGCGCGACGCCAACGGCAACTTCCAGACCGCCCTGAAGGAAGTAAAACTCACGAAAGAAGCCAGCGGGGCTACCATCGAGAACTCCTCCCAATACGTCGCCAACCCGGTTACCGGCCAGCTTCAACTCAACGCGCAATCAGTCGCCGAACTCCGCAAGCAGCCCGATGGCTCCGAGACCAAACAGATCTGGGTTTACGGAATGAACCAGCCCGGCCGGCCGAACTCCGACCAGCCGCAACTTCGCGAGCAGCAACTGATCGAAAAGAAAACCGTCAACGGGCACACCGTCGAAAGCACGAGCGTCCGTCGCCCCAGCGTCGAAGATCCGAACGTCCTCGGCCCAGCGCAAAAAGTCGCCGAAACTGTCTGCACCGGCACCTGCAAGTAAGATAATGGTCGTATGCCCTTTCCCATCGACCGTCCTCGCCGCCTCCGTCAAAGCTCGGCGATGCGCGACCTTGTCCGCGAGACCCAGCTCCAGCCCTCGAACTTCATCTTTCCGCTGTTCATCGTAGAAGGGGAAGGCCTCCGCAAGGAGATCGGTGCCATGCCGGGCAACTACCAGATGTCGATCGACGAAACGGTGAAGGAATGCGTCAGAATTAAGGCCCTCGGCATCGGCGGGGTGATCCTGTTTGGCATCCCCAAACATAAGGACGAGGACGCCACCGGCGCTTACGACGAAGACGGCATCGTCCAACGCGCCATCCGCGCTATCAAACGTGAGGTCCCGGGCCTGCTCGTCATCACCGACGTCTGTAACTGCGAGTACACCTCCCATGGCCACTGCGGCAAGGTCGTCGACGGCGACGTCGATAACGATATCTCGCTGGAATGGCTGGCGGCGGCGGCGGTGACGCACGCCCGCGCTGGCGCCGACATGGTTGCCCCTTCGGACATGATGGACGGTCGCGTCGCGGCCATCCGCGATTCGCTCGACGAGGCGGGCTTCTCAAAAACTCCCATCATGGCCTACGCCGCCAAGTTCGCCTCCAGCTATTACGGCCCCTTCCGCGAAGCGGCCGAATCCACGCCCCAGTTCGGCGACCGCCGCACCTACCAGATGGACCCCGCCAACACCCGCGAAGCGATGAAGGAAATGGCGCTCGACCTCGAAGAAGGTGCCGATATCCTGATGGTCAAACCCGCCCTACCCTATCTCGACATCATCCGCCAAGCTCATGACCGCTTCGACGTGCCGATCGCCGCCTACCAAGTCTCCGGCGAGTTCAGCCAGATCATGGCCGCCGCACGCCTGGGCTGGATCGACGGCGACCGGATGATGATGGAGTCGCTTACCTCCATCAAGCGCGCCGGCGCTTCCATCATCCTCACTTACTTCGCCAAGGACGCGTCCAAGTTACTCAATTAGTCCAGGAATCCCATGCTCCCACGCCGACACTTACTTGCTCTATTCGCCCTCCCCGCCGCCGCCCAGCCGCCGACGCTCGAATGGCACAACGCCCAAAACTTCCGCATCGAGGGCCTCGGCTTCAAAGACCGTAAGTCCCCTTACGACCGCCTCCCCCTCCGTGCCGAAGGCGTCGTCCGCGACGCCGTCTGGAACCTCAGCCGCGACTCCTCCGGCGTTGTCGTCCGCTTTCTCACCAACTCCGCCGTCCTCCACGCCCGCTGGACCCTCACGAGCAAAACCCTCGCCAGCGCCAACATCACCGCCACCGCCGCCAGCGGCCTCGATCTCTACGCCAAAACAGACACCGGTCGCTGGCAATGGCTCAGCATCGGCAAGCCCACCAAGTTCCCCGATGCCTCCGACGTTCTGTTCGCGAAGCTCCCGCCCGCCCCCGCAGTCGGCCGCGAATTTATGCTCTACCTTCCCCTTCGCAACGGCGTCACCTCCCTCGAAATCGGCGTCTCCCCCGGCGCCACCCTCACCCCCGGCCCCGGGCGCCCCGCCAACCGCAAACCCCTCGCCTTCTACGGCACCTCCATCACCCACGGCATCTCCGCGTCTCGCCCGGGCATGACCCACCCGGCCATCCTTGGCCGTATCTTTGACCGCGAAATTATCAATCTCGGCTTCTCCGGCAACGGCAAAATGGAGCCCGAAGTCACCCGCTTCTTCGCCGAACTCGACCCCGCCGTCTTCATTCTCGACTGCCTTCCGAACATGAACGATACCGAGGTCCACGAACGCACCGCGCCCTGCGTCAAAACCCTGCGCGCCGCCCATCCCGCCACCCCGATTCTGCTCGTTGAAGACCGCAACTACGCCGACAACGCCTTCAACGTCGCCCACCGCCAGCGCAACGAATCCAACCACGCCGCCCTCCGGGAGGAGTTCGCCAAACTTCAAGCCGAAAAAGTGGCCCACCTTTATTACCTTAAAGCCGACGACCTGTTAGGTTCTGACGGTGAAGGCACCATCGACAGTTCCCACCCCACCGACCTCGGCTTCACCCGTCAAGCCGCCGAATTCGAACGGGTCCTTCGCCAAATCCCCGCTCTCGGCTCACTTTAGCGAAAGAACGGCACATCTCGCCAGTTCCAGATCCGCCGCAAATCCTGTCCGATCGGAACCGGCGTAGAGTTCCAATGGTGCACGGCGATATCGGTCGCTCCGCGGAAGTTGATGAAAAGGGCAGCCCCGATCACGACAGCCAGCGCCCCTTTCCGCACCGCGACACCCGACGCCCAGCCCCACACCGGCAACCATAGATACATCCAGTAAGGCAGTAAGTCCGACAGATACCGGGGACCATAACTATAGCCGCTCCACCAATCCGAGTAACCCGAAACGAGCAGCCAATGCAGCGCGAGAATCGCGACGAACCAGCCGCGCAAGCGAGAGTACAACTCCGGCACGGGACGCGCCCAAACGCCGGGAATCAACAGCAACAAGAGAAACGGCATGTACACAAACATTCCGCGCGCCGGAGATACGAGGTTAGACAGAACCGCCTCGCCATAGGCTCCATGTAGAAACAGCCCATGGATCGCTCCCGTCGAAACACCCGGAACGTTAACCCGAAAGTAAGACGAAATCGCCTGCCCGTACATCATGACATTCAGCCCGAAGCACGCTACGCTCACCGGAGTTACTCCCGCCACCAGCCACCAAATCGGAAGCCGGAAACGGAACACGAAAAGCAACCCAATCGCGACAGCGGGCACCGCGTTGGTCGGCCGGATAAAAAACGCCGCGGCCAGCACGGCCCCCAGCGCGATTCCATACCGACGTTCCAACTTCTGTCGCATCAGCAGCCAAATCGCCAACGCGTTCAGCAGCATCGACGGCCCATGGTGCCACAGCGCGCGGGACGCCAGCGAAAACGCCAACGTCCCAAACGCGAACAAACCCGCGTGCGCTAGCGCCAAAGACGGCGTCAGCAGCGCCAGCGCCGAATGGTAAATCACGACCGCCGCCAGCGCCGTGAACAACGACGCCACCACCTTTTCGACCAACGGAGTGGCATGTTCCAGATCGCCCGCCAGGAACGCGCGCAGCATCGGAAGCCGCACACGATCCCTTATCGGCAGCAACACCGGACTCGCCGTCCACAGAAACCACTCGAGCGGGGCAACGACCGGAACGGCCAATACCGAAATGGTCGCCGGGTAAAGGGCGTAAAGCCGGGCGGGCGGGCCACACTCCGCCAGCGAACGCAGCGGATACAAACGGTGCTGATCCGGAAACACGCACTCCACGGCATAAAACTCACTGCGTACGATCGCCTCCTCGTTCGCTCGCAAGTCGAATGTTCCGTGATGAATCAGAT
>CANNLB010000345.1 GCA_947505565.1 Acidobacteriota bacterium
GCATCATCGAACGTGGCTTGCTGTTTCATGCCCTTTCAGCGTATCGCAATTGATTGAGAATTCCGAGAGCCTCCGCCCACACCATCTCTATGTCAGCCTCTGCTGTTATTGTGATGCCCCGTTTGTCGGACGACGAACTTCTTCATTGGCTGGCTTTACGACTAGTGCCCGGTTTGGGGACGAGGAAGGCCGTGACGGTGCTGGAGCGCTTCCGGACTCCCATGGCCCTGTTCCGGGCTTCGGTGAGCGAATTGGAGGGGGCAGGGCTCTCGCCGGGGGTTTCCCGGGCGATCAACTCTGGATGTACCTTCGAGGACGCCGCGACGCAGCAGGGGCGGATCAAGGCGACGGGCTCGGTGCTGGTGCCGGTGACGGACCCGGCGTACCCGGAGAGGTTGCGGGGGATTCTCGATCCACCGACGCTGCTGTTCTGTCGCGGGGATCTGTCTTTGTTGGCTTCGATCATGGTGGGCGTGGTGGGTACGCGCAAGCCGACGCCCTATGGTCTAGCGGTGGCCGAGAAGTTGAGCGGCGATCTGGCAGGTTTGGGCGTGGGGATCATCAGCGGAATGGCTCGGGGCATCGATACGGCAGCTCATCAAGGGGCGCTACGGGCGGGAGGCAAGACGATTGCGGTTTTCGGGTGCGGGGTGGATATGGTTTACCCGACGGAGAATCGAAAGATTTACGACGAGATCGCGGCGAAAGGTTTGTTGGTCAGCGAATTTCCGATGGGGGCTCCGGCGTTCCCTCAGAATTTTCCGATCCGGAACCGGATTGTGAGCGGAATGAGCTCCGGTGTTTTGGTTGTTGAGGGGGCGCAATACAGCGGATCGGCGATCACGGCGCGGTTGGCGATGGACCAGGGGCGGGAGGTTTTTGCAGTGCCGGGGAACATCACATCCAAATTAAGTTGGGCTCCCAATCTTTTAATTCGGCAGGGTGCAAAGCTTGTTATGGACGCCCAAGACATCGTCAGCGAGCTCGCGCCGGACGAGCGAGTTCGTCTGCAAGTTATTGAAAAAGAACACAAGCTAGATTTGGCTCAACAGGTTTTGCCGCTGGGTCCGAACGCTCCGCTGGGACGGGCGATGCTGGAACATTTACTCATCGAGAAGCCAACCCACATTGACGGACTACTCGATAGTCTGGAAAACTATTCCTCGTCTGAGATCATTGCGGCTCTTTTCGAACTCGAGCTCCTCGGCTTGGTCAAGCAGCTGCCCGGAAAGCATTTCGTCAAAGTCTGGTAATCTGGGCTGAACGCCCCTGAGTAAAATCACTATGTCCAAATCTCTCGTCATCGTCGAATCGCCGGCGAAGGCGAAAACCATCGGAAAATATCTTGGCGATAAATTTATCGTCAAGGCCTCGCTCGGTCATATTAAAGACCTGCCGAAGAGCGACCTCGCGGTCGACGTCGAACGCGGCTTCGAACCCACCTACGAGGTCATTGAAGGCAAAAAGAAATTGATGGGAGAGTTGCGTGCCGCCGCCAAGGGCGTCGATGCGATCTATCTCGCGGCCGACCCTGACCGGGAAGGCGAAGCCATTTGCTATCACTTGCAGGAAGAGCTCGCCTCGAAGAAGGTTGACGGTCCTAAAATCTTCCGGGTTATGTTCAACGAGATCACGGCGACGGCCGTGCGGAAGGCGTTCGATAATCCTCTGCAGGTGAACACAAACCTAGTCGATGCGCAGCAGGCTCGGCGGGTGCTAGACCGTCTCGTCGGTTACAAAATCTCTCCCCTGCTCTGGGATAAAGTCCGTCGTGGCTTGTCGGCTGGTCGGGTCCAGACGGTGGCGCTACGGCTGATCGTGGACCGGGAGCGCGAGATCCAAGCCTTTCTCAAGGAAGAATACTGGACGATCGACGTTGCCCTGAACGCGAAGAAAGCTCCGGTGCTGAAGGCACGTTTGGCGAAGATCAACGGGGAGAACCAGGCGATCGACAACGAGGAGCGGTCGGCGCAGATTGTTAAGGACCTAGCGGATCGCGGTTACTCGGTGCAGGCGGTAGGAACGAAGGAGAAACGGCGCAATCCAGTACCGCCGTTTATCACCTCGACGCTGCAACAGGAAGCGGCTCGCAAACTGCGTTTTTCGGTGAAGCGGTCGATGATGATCGCTCAGCGGTTGTACGAAGGCGTTGAGTTGGGGGCGGAAGGGTCGGTCGGTCTGATCACTTATATGCGTACCGACTCGGTGCGTGTTTCGGATGACGCGCTGGCGGATGTTCGCGGATTTGTGGCCGAACGCTACGGGGTGCCGTACCTGCCCGAAAAGCCGAACGTGTACAAAGGGAAGAAGGACGCACAGGACGCCCACGAAGCAATTAGGCCGACGGCGGCGATGCGGACGCCGGAATCGATGGCGGCGTTTTTGCAGGAAGATGAACTGAAGCTGTATCGGCTGATCTGGATGCGTTTTGTCGCTTCGCAGATGACGAGTGCGGTGTTCGACCAGACAACGATTGATGTGCTGGCGAAGGGTAAATCGAAAACTGAATACGTCTTCCGTGCTACGGGGTCGGTCCCGAAGTTTGACGGCTTCCTGGCTGTGTACGAGGAAGGCAAGGACGCTAAAGACGAAGACGACGATGAGTTGAAACTGAAGCTGCCCTTGGTTACGCAGGGCGAAGAGCTGAAGTTTAAGTCTCTCGACCCCGAGCAGCATTTCACTGAGCCGCCGCCCCGCTTCAACGAAGCGACGCTGGTGAAGGAACTGGAAGCCAAGGGAGTTGGTCGACCGTCCACTTATGCTTCGATTTTGTCGACGATCCAGGAACGGGAATACGTAAAGAAAGAAGGCGGTAAGTTCTACCCGACGGAGTTGGGTACGGTAGTTACCGACTTACTAACGGAATCGTTCGGCGATATCTTCGATCTGCGTTATACGGCGCGGATGGAAGAAGAGCTGGACGAGATCGAAGAGGGCAAGATCGATTGGCGGACGGCGATGGGTTCGTTCTACGAGCGCTTCGCGGTCGACTTGGAACGGGCCGCCACGCAGATGACCGACATCAAGCGGATGGAGAAGCCGACCGACTTCATCTGCGAGAAGTGCGGCAAGCCGATGGTGATCAAGTGGGGTCGGCACGGCAGCTTTATTGCGTGTACCGGTTACCCGGAATGTTCGAATACCCGCGAGCTTCCATCGGCGCAACCGGAAGAGATGGGCGAGCAGGGCGAGGAAGAGTATTGCCCGAACTGCGGTCGGGGCATGGTGCTGAAGAAGGGTCGATTTGGCCAGTTCTACGCTTGCTCCGGCTACCCGGATTGCAAGACGACCAAGCAGCTCGGCCAAGCGGCAAAGCAAGCGGATGTTCCGCTGGAAGAAGCGTGCCCGGTCTGTGCAAAGAATCTCGTGAAGAAGTTCGGTCGGTTTGGCGAATTCATTGCGTGTTCGAACTACCCGACTTGTAAGTACGTGAAGCAGAAGACGGTAGGGGTGAACTGCCCGACTTGTACGACCGGCGATATCATAGAACGCCGATCGAAGAAGGGAAAGACGTTTTATGGCTGTAATCGGTATCCGGAATGCGACTTTGTGGCGTGGGGTAAACCTGTGTCGAAGGGTTGTCCGGATTGTGGCAATCCTTACCTAATCGAGAAGTTCCTCAAGGCCGGGGCATTCGCCCAATGTCCGAACGCCGAGTGTAAATACAAAGAAGCACTCGCAGTGGAGGAAGTAGTCGCCTAAGGGCGATTACTTCCTGCTACGCTCCGCTTCCAATCCCCGTTTTTCCTCCAAAACTACAAAGGAATTCCTGTCATGTCTGATACCGATCAGTTTTACCGCATTGCGAAGCTGCCCCCGTACGTTTTCGCCGTCATCAACGAGATGAAGGCCAAGATGCGAGCAGCAGGCAAAGATGTGGTGGATTTCGGTATGGGAAATCCCGATGGCTCCACGCCGCAAGTGGTGATCGATAAGCTCTGCGAGGCGGCCCAACAAGCGAAGAACCATCGGTATTCGATGTCGCGGGGGATTCCGCAACTGCGCCTCGAGATCGTGAAGCGCTACCAGCGCAACTACGGCGTGGAACTCGATCCGGAAACCGAAGCCATCGTTACGATTGGGGCTAAAGACGCCCTAGCCCATCTGCTGTTTGCGATCATCGCTCCGGGGGATGTCGTGGTTTCCCCTAACCCGGCGTATCCGATTCATCAGTATGGCGTGATCATGGCAGAAGGCGAGGCGTGCATGCTGCCGATGCCGAACCCGGAAACGTTTCTGCAGGGTCTGGAGGACATCTACAAGCAGGGCGTGCTGAAGCCGAAAGTGCTGCTGATCAGCTTCCCGCACAACCCAACTACTACGTGCGTCGATCTCAACTTCATGAAGGAGATCGTCCGGATGGCGCAGGTGAACGGGTCGTTGATCGTCCATGATTTTGCGTATGCCGACCTTGGATTTGACGGTTACAAGCCGCCGAGTATCCTGGAAGTACCGGGTGCGAAGGAAATCGCGGTGGAGATTTTTTCGATGTCCAAAAGCTACAACATGGCGGGGTGGCGGGTGGGCTACTGCTTGGGTAACAAGCGGATGATCCACGCTTTGAGTCGGATCAAAAGCTACCTGGATTACGGAACGTTTCAGCCGATCCAAATTGCGAGCATCATCGCGCTGCGCGAATGCGAAGAAAGTACTACGGAAATTCGCGATATGTACCAGGAGCGCCGCGACGTTTTGCTGGAAGGAATGGCTGCGGCGGGTTGGCCGTGCGAGAAGCCGCAAGGCAGCATGTT
>CANNLB010000346.1 GCA_947505565.1 Acidobacteriota bacterium
CCGCCGCCTTCGCCACTGTCGCCCTGGCCGCCGTTGCTGGCTTCTGCCTAGGCCATCGCACCGCCTGGCCCGATCTCGCCCCAGTTTTGAAAGAATCCTGGGCACCTATCCTCGAACCCGGCAGCAACGTCCTCGTCTGCGTTGCTACTCCGTTCCACCTTCTAATTCGCCCCGGCCCCCCCGAGGCCGAGAGCCGGCTCTACCGCCCCATTCCCGACTCACCCGAAATCACCGCCTGGTATCGAGAACGCCAAGAACTCCTCCCCAGCCAAAAACTCTTCATGAACTTCGGCCACAACTCGCCTATGTACGGCGACGTAGCCGCGCTCCTCATCACTGCCCGGCTCCTCGACCAAGCCCGCGTCCCCTTCGAAGTTCTCCCCGAACGAGTCGTCACTCCATTCGGTATGCGCAACCGCAACGTGGTCGTCCTCGGTCGCCCCGAGTATAGCCGCGCCGCCCGTCTCATCCTCGAAAAGGCCTGGTTCGGTCTCGCCTACAATCGGGCGAGCGACGGCATCTCCGTCTGGTACCCCAATCCCACCCCAGACAAACCCCTCTTCCTCACCCACTCAAAACATCGTTACGGACTCATCACCGTCCTTCCAAGCGACGGCGAAAACGGCGACCAATATCGAACCATCGTTATTTCTGGCACCAACTCGGCCGCCGCTCATGCCGCGGCCGAGTTCCTCGCTTCGCCTACTCACATGCAGCGACTCAAAGATCGTTTTCGCGCAGAAGGTTCCATCGCATGGCCCAAGGCTTGGCAAGTGGTCGTCCAGTCCAACTCGGAACAGATGTTACCCCTCGATGTAGCATATTTTGCCCACCGAACCATCGCCCGTTAACCAGTTTACAACGGTTAGCTACATCCAGCAAACCGTTGTAAACAAAGAATATCTTGATTCGGCCACCTCCCCGGAACATACTGATGGTTCGGCGTGCCCGCCACGCTCTTTATGAACCGCCATGAAATCACCCCCCCTTCTCGCGACCTATTTGATAGCCGTGATGTCCTTCTCGCTCCACGCCCAGTCCGGTCTCGGCAAAATCACCGGCTCTATCGCCGACAGCTCTGGCTCCTCCGTCCCTGGGGCTATCGTCTCGGCCAGGGAATCCCGCACAGGTCAGATCTATAACGTCACCTCCAACGACACCGGTGTCTACGTCATTACGCCCCTGCCCCTCGGCACCTACGCCCTAGACGTCAAGAAGGAAGGCTTCAAAGTCGTCTCCCGAAACAATGTCATGATTGACGTCAACACCGGCCTAACCATCGACGTCGTCCTCGAACCCGGTAGTATTTCCGAGAAGATCACCGTCGAAGCCACGGGCGCGGTCATTCAAACGGAGAATGCCACCATCGGCAACTCCCGCTACGAAGTCCAAATCAAGAACCTCCCCGTCATCGTTCGTGAGATTCAAACCCTCGTCGGCCAAACCGCCGGCGTCCCCGCGGGTTCCACCGATGTCGTCGGCGGAACGTTCAACCAGGGCGGGCGCAGCGCTATGCAGGTCTCCTCCGACGGCGCGCAAGTCAACTCCTTCCAAACCACCGCTTGGCCCGCCATCGACGGCATAGGCCGCCGTGCTGATCTTTCCCTCCCCTCCCTCGACGCCATCGCCGAAGTCAAGTTCATCTCCGGCGGCACAAACGCCGAATTTTCTCAGCCCACTCAAGTCATCGTCGCCACCAAAGGCGGCACCAACGGCCTCCACGGCTCCGCGTATGAGTTCTACCGCTCCGGCGGCATGGGTGCTCGCCGCTGGGAGGACGCCGTCCGCACCTCCTTCGTCCGCCACCAATTCGGCGGCACCCTCGCCGGTCCTATCAAAAAAGACAAAAGCTTTTACCTCTTCTCTGTCGACCTCTTCCGCCATACGGCCACCCAAGTATCCAACGTCCGCTATCCGACCCAAGCCGAGCGCTCTGGCGACCTCAGCTCCTTCCAACAGCGCGTCGACGCCGCCGGACGCCCCGCCGCCGTCACCCCCCTCGACCCCCTCAACGCGGGCCTTCCCTTCCCAAACTCGATCATCCCTCCCTCCCGCCTCAGCCCCGTTGCCCTCGAACTCCTGAAACTGATTCCCGACGCTCCGCTCCCCACCGGCCAAATCGCCAATTTCAACGCCGTCTACTTCAAGCCGCTTAAAGACAACTCTGAAAAATACGATCTCCGCTGGGATCATAACCTCTCCGTGGCAAACCGCTTCTTCGTCAAAGCCACTATCGCCCACCTCGATCAAGCCTCCCGCTACGCCGGAGATGTCCCCGGCTCACTCGGTGCTTCCTTGAAAAACCAATGGAATCAAACCATCGGCGCCACTTGGACCCGCATCGTCAACCCTAACTCGGTCCTCAACCTCCAGTTCACCTTCCGCAGCCTGCCCTTCAAGAACACCCCTAGCGGCGGCGACCAAAAATTCGCCGTGGCCATCAAGGATCTCAACCCCTCAACCCCCTTCGCAGGTCCCCCCGCCATTGCCATCGGCGCCAACGCCGTCGGCATCGGTGTGCTCTTCGACCGCCTCCTCTTTAACTATTCCGCCGACTACAACTGGGCCGCCGACCCAACGTACACACTCTCCTTTGGCCGCCACACCATCAAGGCCGGTGCCTCCATTCTGAAAGGCTGGAAAACGACCGAGCTCGCCTCACCCCCCTACGGTCGCTTCACTACCGCCAGCGACTTCAACAATCCCCGTTCCACCTCCTCCGCCTCGGGTGACGCTTTTGCCGACTTCCTCCTCGGCTACCCCAGCTCCACCGACGTCACCATCGGCGAGTTCGGCGGCTTCCAAACCAAACGCAATTACAGCCTCTTCCTGCAGGACGATTGGAAAATCACGTCGCGCCTCACGCTGAACTACGGCCTCCGTTACGACAACTACGGCTACTGGAACGAACTCAACGGCCGCGCCGCCGTCGCCGACATGCAGACCGGCAAAATCCTGATTCCAGACGGCAGTACAGCCAAAATCCATCCCGCCTTCCTGTCCTTCGCCAACCGCTACATCGAAGCCAGCGCCCGAGGCCTACCTAACTCCTTCCTCAATCCGAACAAATTCAATTTCACCCCTCGCGCCGGCTTCGCCTACCGCATGAAGGATTCTTTTGTTCTTCGCGGCGCCGTCGGTATCTATAACGTCGATAACAACGTCAGTGAATACCGCGGCCAAGTCAACGTCGCCCCGTTCACCCGCCGCGCCAACCTCACCCGCTCGCTGCTGCTCTCCCAAAACATAAACGTCAACAGTGTATACACCTTCCAGAATCCAGCCGCCAACTCCTCCACTGCCGGCGCAGATACCCAACTCACCACGCTCGATGGCTTCGCCCCGGACTACCCGACCATGCAGGTCACCGCCTGGAACTTTACGCTCGAAAAACAGCTCGGCAATCGCATCGGCCTCCGCGGTACCTATGCCGGAAACCTAGGGAGGAATCTATCCCGCTCCGTCCGCGTCAACGCCTGCGTCGCCGGCCCCACCGAGTGCCTCAACCGCGCCGCCAACGACTCCACCGGCCGCAAATGGACCCAATTTAATACCAGCGCCGGCCAACGCGCGGGCGACGGTGAATCCAATTATCACGCGATGGAACTCGAAATCACCCGCCGTTTTGACAAGGGCCTCTTCCTCAACGCCAACTACGCCTATGCCAAAATCATGCGCATGGACCCCATCGCCTCGGACCCCCTCAACAACCGCTTCAGCCCCTACGACTGGGGCCCCGTCCCCGGGCAACCCGCCCACGTGCTCCACTTCAATTTCGTTTATGAAGTCCCCTTCGGCCCCGGCAGGAAGTTCCTCGCCGGGCGCAGCCCCGCGTCTTACATCCTCCGCGGATGGTCCTTCTCTGGCATGGGCACCTGGCAGGCCGGAGACTATCTCACCGTCACCGCCCCCAACGGACAAACCCCCACCGGTGCCGGCAGCAATCGCGCCGACCGCCTCGCCGATGGCCGCATCGATCAATCCGGTCGTACCCGCAACGGCCAAGCCTTCCAATGGTTCACTCCCGCTGCCTTCGCCCAGCCCGCGTTTCTAAACGCCTCCGCCACCCGTCCTACCCGCCAGTTCGGAACCTCCGGCACCGGCGCCATCATCGGACCCAGCTTCTTCAGCTACGACACGACCATGTCCCGCACCTTCGCGATCGCCGAACGCTACCGCCTCCAAATGCGTGCCGAACTCTTTAACCCATTTAACGTACCCATGCTCGGCGTCCCAGACCTTAGCGTCGTCAGCCCCACTTTCGCGCGTATTCGCACATCCAACCCCGCCTACTCCCCTCGCAACCTGCAAATCGGGATGAGACTCGACTTCTAATGAAACTTCTTCTCGCCTTCGCGCTCACCGTCCCCTTCGCCATGGCCGGCGATCTGTTCACCGATGACTTCTCCCGCTTCCCGCCGGGCTGGTTCAGCCAACCCGTCGGCCAACTCAACGGCGCAATTCAGGAGTATCACTATCTGCCCCATCGCGGCGTCTCCACCGCCCCTTGGGAAAACGCTATCGTCCACCAGGACGCTTGGCTCGCCAGCGACGAAGACGGAATCCCCTACGTCGAACAACACATGATCGCCAATAACGATCGCGTCGATTGGTTCCAGCCCCTATTCATCACCGGCGACCCCGCATGGACCTCCTACAACGTCGAAGTCCAAGTAAAGCCGCTCAGCCTTACTGCGGATTCCGGCGTCGCCTTCCGTTACCACACCAACCGTCACTTCTATTTC
>CANNLB010000347.1 GCA_947505565.1 Acidobacteriota bacterium
TCAGGCCGAGGGCACGCGCCGCGTGGCTGACGTTGCCATCGTGGCGGGCCAGCGCCTTCTTGATCAAGAACCCCACGACGTCTTCGAGACTCATCTCTTCCAACCGTCCCGTTCCTTCGCGCGCGGCTCGCACGGCCAGATCGTCGACGGGAAGGAGATGATCCTGAGCCATCAGCACGGCACGCTCGATCACGTGATTCGACTCTCGAACGTTGCCGTGCCAAGAGTTCTCCATCATCAGCTTTGGGGCCGCCGGTTCGAAGCCGACCAGATGCTTGCGATAGCGCCGCGAGTGCTTCGCTAGGAAGTATGCGGCCAGATGCGGAATGTCCTCTTTCCGCTCGCGCAGCGGCGGCAAATGAATCTCAATCGTGTTCAGGCGAAACAGCTGATCCTGCCGGAATCGATTCTGGGCGCCTGCCTCTTCCAGATGCGCGTTCGTCGCCGAGATCACCCGCGCACCGCCAGCAGCAGGTCAAGGTAGGCCACGCGCACCATCGGCGACCATCGTTGACGAACAGTTTCCGGGCGGCCTGCTTGACGATTTCGGCACGGACGTATCGGTGCAGCGCATCGGCCGCTGCATGGCGACCGTCGACGCTGGAATCGGTTCGCAACGTCCGAGTCAACGCGCCGATCACTTTGTTGTCGGGTTTATCAAGCGCGACCGAGTAGCGGATGACGCGGAGCCGTTCGTTTGCTGACTGCTGTTCAAGCAGTTGCAGCGCCGCCACTTCACGCAGTCCACGGACCTCCTACCGCAAGCCCGTAACATCTCCGCTGGTCGTCCGGCCGGCCAAAAAGCTGAGGACCCGCGCGGCCGCGACGGCCGCCCATTTGGTCCAATCCTGCCTTTTCGGTTTTATCGCTTCCTTCTGGCGCTGGCGGAATCGCATCGGCATTCCAGCGTCGGGCGTCTCGTCCCGCCACACGCCCAACCACTCCCATATCGCCACCAGCGCCTGACACTCGGCGCACACAGCCAGGTGGGCCGTCAGCTCCGGATTCGACGCGCCTTCGCGATATTCGGCCAGTTCAACCTCACGTTCCCGACTAGACAGGTTGCCCTGATATCGGCTCAGCACGACGAGTTCCCGTTTATCGGGCGGCAGTTCGTCCAGCGCCCGCCGCGCGAGATCTCGTTTCTGTTCCTCTTCATTGCCGTCCGACCTCGGGGTCGGCGCATCGTAATCCGGGGCCATCTCGGTCCCCCCTTCCTGTTTTCTACTTGTGATCGAGGAGGGAGTTCCGGGCAACCCGAGCTTCTGGGCATCACCCCGCCGCACCGCGGTCATCAACTCTTCGTCTGTGTGCGCCGGCCCCCAATTTCGTCTCTGCCCATCCTAGGAAGGAATTCGCCAATCGTCACATTCCCAGTGCAGAATGGTTCTATGTCCAAAATGCTCGACGAGATCCGCCAGCAACCAGCGGCTCTTGAACGCACGTTCCGTGCTGAACTACGCTCCATTGAAAAATTGAAGAAGTACTTCGCCACGCGGCGCCCCAAATTTATCGTTTTGTCAGCTCGGGGAACATCGGACAACGCGGCCCAATTCGGGCGATATTTGTTGGAGATTGCTACCGGCATTCCGGTCTCGCTCGCGGCTCCGTCGATTGTCACGCTTTACGGCGCCCCGATGGCTTACAACGAAGATACGCTCGTGATCGCCATTTCGCAGTCGGGCGAATCGACCGATACGAACCTTGTGCTGGAACGTGCGAAGGCGGCCGGAGCGTTCACGATCGGGGTGACCAACGAGCCCGAAAGCTCGCTGGCCAAGATGGCCGAACACGTCTTTCTCGTCCGCGCCGGACGCGAGAAAAGCGTCGCGGCAACGAAGACCTATACCGGCCAAGTGCTGGCGATGTACCTGATCGCTTTCGCCCTGGGAGCGCCGGTGGATCTGGACGAGATTCGGCAACTGCCCGATCACGCGAACGCCGCGCTGAGCCTGTATCCACAGATCGCCGAACGGGCCATTCGCTACCGGTTCATGGAACACGTCGTGGTCGTCGGCCGCGGCCTGAACTACTCGAACGCGTTCGAGTTTGCGCTGAAGATGATGGAGACTTGCTACGTGGTCGCCGAGCGCTTTTCGTCGGCGGATTTCCTGCATGGCCCCATTGCCATGGTCGAAGCCGGGTTCCCCGTGTTCCTGTTTACGCCGAGCGGAGTGACTTGGCCGTCGATGCACGAGATGCTCGAAAAGCTAACCGGTTTGCAGGCCGAAACGATGCTGATCACCGACCAGAGCAACGCTACCGCGGCGAATCTGAAAACTAGTCGCCCGATCGTCATCCCGGCGAAACTGGGCCGCAAGAAAGCTCTGCCCGAGGAGCTGTTTACCCCGATTCCGTACATTATCCCGGCGCAGCTGTTCGCGGCGTGTTTGGCTTCCGAGAAGGGTCTGAACCCTGATCAACCGCGGACGCTTTCGAAAGTGACGCGGACGCTTTAGCCCTGCGCCATTCGGTCAGCCCACCGCAAAAAGCGCCAAAGCTCTTTGCGGTGGGTCCAGGCGAAGGTGAAGAACTCGCGGCAACCAATCGATTCGGCGTGAATGCCCCAGTAAGTTTCGATACGCCATAGGATGTAGGGGCTGGCCCAGGGCCGCAGCCGGTAGCCCTTCGACGTCCGCCACAAATACGTCAACACCGCTAGAGGACCGCCGAAGTTTTCGCGGCGGCGGTGGCGTAATAACCGCTGCGGGTGCGAACCGTCGGGCTGCCCGGGGCCTTCACCGCGATACGAACTTGGCGGAATACGCCGTCGTCGGGCTTGGTGGGATTGTAGGCGATGATGTACTGGCTCCGAATTTCCTTCGCGATGGCGATGGCCATGGCCTCGACCGCTTCGAGCGTTTCCGGGAAATGGGCGACGCCACCACTCTGTTTGGCCAACATCTCCATGGCTCGCTTGGCGCGTTTGGCTTCGCGAGGCCGTTCATCGTTCAGAATGCCGATGGCAAAGATCAAAACCTCGGTCCGCTGCGCTTTGCTCAGCAACTTTTCAAGCGTGTTGACGTCACTTGAAGCGGTATCGTCGCCATCGGTGATCACCAGAAGTACTTTTTTGTCCTTCTTGCCCTTGTCCTTGATGTGATCGAGCGACATGGTCAGCGCGTCCCGCATAGCCGTCCCGCCGCGCGAGTCGATCCGGTTCAGACCAGCTTCCATCTTCTTGACGTCGCTGGTCATCGGAACGTCCAGGTAGGCGTCTTCGTTGAAATTGACGATGAAGACTTCGTCGAAGGGGTTCGAAGCCTTTACGAGTTGGACCGCCGCACTCTCGACGCGCTTGCGCTTCGGTCGCATGCTGCCGGAGTTGTCGATCACCAAACCGAGCGATACAGGAACGTCCTCGCGCTTGAAAATCTTAATCGGTTGCTCGACGCCATCTTCGTAAACCTTAAATGAATCGCGCTTGAGATCGGTAATGAAGGTGCCTTTTTTGTCGACGACGGTGGCATGCAGCAACACTTCTCGGGTGTCCGAGCGGAAGGTTAGCCCTCCGGTGTCCTGACCGTAAAGGCCGGTCGCCGTAGTAGCCGTGATCGCCTTCGCCAAGTGAACGGCAAAGGCTCGTCTATTGAGCGGGAGCATAATATCCTTGGCGCCAGAACGGCCGCAGAGGCGGCAATCCTCGCGGTTGCACGAGCTTTACTTGGACCCGACGGTATTTCCCATCGCGGTTCCCATTGGTGGGGACGTAACCGATCACATACTGGTTCCGCAACTCCATGCCGATCTTACCCGCCACGTCCGGCAGGTCGTTTAAGTTTTCAACAGGAAAATGACGTCCGCCAGTCTGCTCGGCCATTTCATTCAGCAATCCGGGGCCGGATAGTTCTTCCGCACTGCGACTGCGCGCGGAAACGGGCTCGAAAATCCCGATGGCGTAAATCTGCACGTCGGCCTCGCGAACCAGATTCTTGATTTCACTCTCGGTGTAGCGGCTGGAGTTGTCGCCGCCGTCCGATAGAATCAAAATCGCCTTGCGCGTGTTCTTCGCCTTCTTCATCTGGTTCAGGGCCATGTAGACGCCGTCGAGCAGCGCCGTCCGTCCCTTGGCTTGGGTGAAGGTCAGCCGATTCTGAATCTCTTCGGTGTTGGTCGTGAAGGGCTGCACGAGCTCCGGTCGATCGTTGAACTGGACGAGAAAAAACTCGTCTTCCGGGTTTGCGGTTTTGAAAAACTGCGCGGTGGCCAAGCGAGCCTTCTGGAGCTTCGAACCCATGCTGCCGCTGGCGTCGAAAACGAGCCCGACCGAAAGCGGCGCGTCTTCACTGGCGAAAGTGGCGATCTTCTGCTCGAGCTTGTCTTCGAGAAGCTTGAAATGCTCGGCTTCGAGACCGGTGACAAACCGATTCAACGGGTCAGTGACAGTGACGTTGATCAAGACCAGATTCGTATCGACGCGAATGGTGGCCGGGCGTCCGCTGAGCTCTTTATCCTCGGCGCTTGCGATGGGTGCCTTTTTACGCGGTGCTACCGAGTCCCGGGACGTACCTTTGCCGGGGCCACCTTGCTCGGGCGGTTTCTGCGTTTTGTCTTCCGCCAGCGCAACTGTGAGCGACAGCGCACCCGCGGCCGCCACAAGAAGAGCGAGCTGACGGAAATTCAAGGGGATACTCCTAACAAACAAACCCATTCGCAGTATATCACTCACCCTTTTGCGGGAACGATTCCCCAGTTACACTCGTACCAATATCAAAATGGAA
>CANNLB010000348.1 GCA_947505565.1 Acidobacteriota bacterium
CCGGCGACATCTACACCCACGCCTTCTACGCTCCGGTTCCGTACTTTGACAACGAGGGCCGGCTGCTGCCCTATCTGCGCGAAGCGCGCAAGCGCGGCGTGCTGTTCGATGTGGGCCACGGCGGCGCGGCATTTGAATTCAAACAGGCGGCGCGCGCGGTAAAGCAGGGCTTTCCGCCCGATACGATCTCGACCGACGTGCACTCCGGCAGCCTGAACGCCGGCATGAAAGATATGCTGAATGTCATGTCCAAGTTCCTCAACATGGGCCTGCCGCTGAAGGATGTTATCTACCGCTCCACCTGGAACGCCGCGCGCGTTATCAAGCGCGAGGAACTCGGCCATCTTTCCATAGGCGCCGCCGCGGACATCGCGGTCCTGCGCATCGAGCGGGGCGACTTCGGATTCGTCGACTCCTGGGGCGCCGGATTGCGTGGCACAAGCCGGATTTTGAATGAGATGACGTTGCGTGACGGTTTCGTCATCTACGATACGAACGCCCGCACGCGCGAAAACTGGGACAAGCTCGGAGACTACCAGCCGCAGGGCGAACCCTGGTGGGACCAGACAAGGTCCAGCGGTCCGCTGCGGAACCGTCGCAAATAAATAAAGGGGCCTTATGGAAATCGAAACCACCCGCCGCGTCTTTCTGGCAACATCGGCTGCCGCCACAGCCGCCCAAACCTCCCACGCCGCTCCTCCGCCAACCGCCGATGTCTATGGCCGCCTCGGCATCCGCCCCGTAATTAATGGAGTCGGTGTCGTTACGCACCTCGGCGGATCACTCATGCACCCCGAGGTCCTGCGGGCGATGCAGGACGCCGCACGCTGCTTCGTCCCTCTCACCGAACTCCAAGCCAAAGCCGGCGCCCGGATTGCCGAACTCCTGGGCGTCGATGCCGCGATGGTCACCAATGGGTGCGCCTCCGCCATCACGATGGCCACCGTCGCCTGCGTGGCTCAGGGCGACCCCGGCAACCTCAAACGCCTGCCCGACACGACCGGCATGAAGAACGAAATCGTCCAGCAGAAATCGCACCGCGGCGGCTACGAACAGCAGATGCTCCTGGCCGGCACAAAGATCGTCTGGGTCGACACGAAAGAGGAGCTCGAGCGCGCCATCAACGAGCGGACGGCGATGATGTTCTTCTATAACGAAATGGAGCCGGAAGGAAAAATCTCCCGGCACGAATGGATCGAAACCGGTAAACGCCGCGGCGTTCCGACGTTCAATGACGCCGCCTCGGACGCCACTCCCATGGACCGGCTCTTTCAATACCAAAAGGAAGGCTTCGACCTCGTCGCCTTCTCCGGGGGCAAAGCCATCCGTGGCCCGCAGTCCTCCGGCATCCTCATGGGCCGCAAAGACCTTATCGCAGCCGCCGTCCCCGCCTTCACGCCATTTGCCGGCATCGGCCGCAACATGAAGGTTGGCAAGGAGGAGATCATCGGCCTCCTCACCGCCCTTGAGCGCTACCTTAAGGCCGACCACGACGCGGAGAGGAAGGAGCTCGAAGCCCGTGTCACCGACCTCCGCGACGGCCTCGCCAACATCGACGGACTCACCACCGAACGCTACATCCCCCCCATCGCCAACCACGTTCCCCACGTCCTCGTAAGCTGGTCCGAATCCGCCTTCCCCTGGAAGATAGGCGAAATCACGAAAAAACTTCGCGACGGCGAACCTTCCATCGCCGTCTCCGCCTTCGGCGAACGCAGGCTCAAAATCTCCGTCTGGATGATGCAGCCCGGCGAACACAGTATCGTCCTGAACCGCCTCCAAGAGCTTTTCCAAAAGGCCTGATGCCCATGCGCCCGTTACTCCTCCTTCTCGCCACGCTGGCTACATTGCATGCCCTCGAACGCCCCGGCGTCGAGTTCAAAATCTATCAATTCCCTCCCAATCAGATCCCAACCATCGACGGCAAATCCAACGACTGGGCGCAGGTCCCGAAGAGCTACGCCATCGGAATGGACCAGCTCAAGGACACCGCCCACAACTCCCAAATCAACAAGAAAGACCTCGACGTCACCGTGAAAGCGGGCTGGGTGAAAGGCCTCAACCGCCTCTACTTCCTCTACGAAGCCTACGACAATTACTGGGATTTCCGCCGCGCCGATCGCCACAACGACATCTTCGAACTCGTCGTCGACGGCGACCTCTCCGGCGGCCCTCTCATCTCCACCCTCCACCCCCACAAAGACCTGGCGAAAGGGGAAGCGTTCCAGACCTTCCACGGCGTCCACGCGCAGAACTATCACATCTTCACCCCCGCCCCCGACCGCGACTGGGCCTTCGTCTGGGGCTGCCAGCCCTGGATCAAGGAACTCCCCTTCGCCAACGCCGCCTACGACTACAACTTCAAACACGGCGAATCCGGCAAGCTCACGCTCGAATTCTGGATCACCCCCTTTGACTACGCTCCTCTCGAAGGGCCCTCCCGCGCCGTTGTTTCCCAGCTCTCCGAAAACAAGATCATCGGTATGTCCTGGGCCGTCCTCGATTACGACGACGTCGACGCCAAGGACAACGAAGCCTTCTGGAACCTCTCCCACAAAACCAGCATGTTCGGTAACGCCAGTGACCTCGTCGCCTTCCGGCTCATGCCCCTGGAGCCCGCGCACGTCAAACCCATCGCCGCGCACTGGTCCTATCAAGTCCTCGATTACGACCGCCGCGCCGTGGCCTTCCAGGACAAATCCACCGGCCAAATCACCAGCCATAAATGGATCTTCGGCGACGGCGAGACCTCCACCGAACAACATCCCGTCCACACGTACAAGGCCGCCGGCGAATACATCGTCACCCTCGAAATCGAAGGCCCCGCCGGTAAATCCCGCTGGACCAAAGTCCGGGACGTAGTCATGAAGTGATACCATCACCGTCAGAATGTGCCCTCGCTCCACCCGCCGCGCCTTCCTCGCGGCCGCGCTTGCGGCGCGCCACTCCTACGCTGACACCATTCCAAAGATCCGTGAGATCCGCCGCGGCGGCATGATCTACCGCCAACTCGGCCAAACCGACATCAACGTCTCCCTGCTCTCCTTCGGCTCCCACACCGACCCCCGGTACAAGAAGAAGGTGGAAAACGGCAACGTCCTCCAAGAGGAAGGGCAAACTCGTCGCGATCGCCTCATCGCCCGCGCCCTCGACCGTGGCGTCAACCTCATCGACACCTACGAAAACGAAGGCCAATGGAGCCCCCTCGCCAAAGTTCTCAAAGGCAACAACCAACGCCAGAGAGCCCTCGTCTCCCTCTGCCGCCAATTCCCGCAATTTGTCGGCGAAAACATCGATAACGCCGCCCGCCTCTTCGGCCACGTCGATCTCTACCGCATCTATCTCGGCGAAGGAAAGTCAGTCGACGCCAAAGCCCTCTCCGATTGGGACGTTCTGCGCAAAGCGAAGCAAGCCGGCAAGGTCCGCGCCATCGGCATCTCCACGCACGACGAAGGCATGATGCTCAGCGCGCTGAAGGAACTTGAAGGCATCGACTACTTCATGTTCCCCTACAACTTCATCCACGCCCGCGCGGACTACGCCGAATTCCTCCCCGAAGCGGCACGCCGTGGCGTCGGCCTCATTGCCATCAAGCCCCTCGCCGCCGGGTCCATCGTGAAGATGGATCCCAAAGCCAAACAAAACACCAGTCCCGAGCGCGACTTCGTCCAGCTCTACCAGGCCAAATACCGCCCCCTCCTGCCGTCAGTCGTAGCGGATCTGACAAAAAGCCTGGAACAACTCCCCGAAGAGACGCTCTGCCAGGCCGCCCTCCGCTTCGTCTACACACGGCCGTTTATGACCGCCGCCATGCCCGGCATGTTTGAAGAAGAGACGCTCGAAGACAATCTGGCCGGCCTCAACCGCCACCTGGAACTAAGCCGCGCGGAGCGCAACGTCCTCGAAGCCGCCACCAGAGTCGCCCAGTCCACAAACCAACGCTGGCTCCCGAAACACTACCAATGGCTAGATCAGCGCTGGCAGGGGTAGTCTTCGCGCTCAGTGTCGCGGCCCAATCGCCCCAACTCAAGCAAGCCGGCGTCTGCTCCCGCTGCCACGTCGCCCAAGTGCTCGAATGGTCGGTCGCGTCAAAACACATAGCAGCCCAAACCAACTGCCAGACCTGCCACGGCCCCAGCGCCGCCCACGTCGCCAACGAGCGCAACCAGGTCAAGCCCGACCGTCCCATTCCCACCTGCCAAACCTGTCACACCCAGGGCTGCCCCAAGACAAAGCAAACCGAAAACTGCCAATCCTGCCATCACCCCCACGCCCTGGCTAACCCAAACGATCGTCAACTCCGCCAGACGCAAACAGCCGCTGACCCCGCTCAGGAAAACTACAAAACCAATATGGCCGAAGGCGACCGAATGACCGCTCTCCTCGACTGGGCGAAAGCAAAGGAGGCCTACCAAACTGCCACAAAAGCCCGCCCCGCTGACCGCCGCGCCGCCATCCGCGCAAGAATGGCAGCGCGCCGCCAAAACCCCGCACAACCGGGCCTCGAAATCATCGGCACGGAATACGACGAAGAATCCGGCTACCCCAAGCACGTCCGGATCAAAGGAATCGGAATCGAACTCCTCCTGGTTCCCGCCGCGGACACCGACATCGGTAGCGACCAATGGCCCGCCACCCGCCCCGTACATAGCGTGCACACGGAGCCCTTCTACCTAAGGCGCGGTCCAACAATTAG
>CANNLB010000349.1 GCA_947505565.1 Acidobacteriota bacterium
AGGATGGGCGAGTTCCTCGCCCGTTGGTGCCGAGCCTGCGCGGCCTGTGCGCTCTGCCGGCGCGCGGCTGGTGGTTTCTTGGGCCGAGACCGAAACCCCCTGAATCGGCACGGCGCGAGAGCCCTATGACGGGCGCGGACTCGTCTTGGGAGAGTGAGCGTCGCCGGAAGTCCAAATGCGGAGGTTGGATGGCAGTTCGAAACGTCGATCCGCTTTCCTCCGATTTCATTTGATCCAATACAAAGCACAGACGTGGCTCGGGGATCTGATGCCCTCACTCAGTGGCGAAAGCGTCTGGCCCAATCGGGGGACAGTGGACCCCGACACCCCGGAGGCATTCGCGAACGCCGTGGTGCTCCACGAATTGATTAACCGCTCTTTGAAGCGAGAGAACCTATTTGACGGCATCCCCGAACTCATTGTTACTGCTAGGGCGGACTTCCCGGAGTTCCAAAAGCGGCAGGACAACGGACACCTGCTGGTGTGAAGCCTGTGGCTAGAACCTTCTTTGGAAGCGGAAAGTGTTGATCGGCGCGTAGACCATGGCCACAGATTAGGAACGGGAAGTCGGCTTGTGTCTGCTAACCGGGGTGCTGCGGTCGGATCACGCACAACTCGGACAATCGGTGTGAAATACCCAGGTTCCACGCTTACGGCGTATTGGAGAGTGTACCGGCTTGGACCTCATGCGCGTTTTTGGAGCTTGTCAAAACGGACGGCTCGCGTGTCCAGGGAGGCCATCGAAACGCTTATCGTTATGAGTCCGCAGGATCCGGCGGCTCTGTTCCCCATGTTAGAGAACGAGGTCCGCTTCCAGCAGGACAGGCGTCAAGGTTGGAGCGAAGAATTGGGGATATCGAGTGCGCGGCGGGTTAGAGGCATCGGTGGCGGGCGGAGAGGACGCGGGGGATTTTGGATAGGTCGGGGTGGATGGTTACGGCGGACCAGCGGGAGAAGTTGGTTTGGAGGGCTTCGGATTGGCCTTGGCCGAACTCTCCCAAGAGCCAGCCGTTCGGGCGGAGGAGGCGGCGGCAGATAGGTTCCAGGCGGCGATAGTGGTCGAGGCCGTCGGGGCCGCTGAAGAGGGCTTCTGGGGGCTCCCAGTCGCGGACTTCGCGTTGGAGGCTGGGTTGGTCGACGGCGGGGACGTACGGGGGATTGGTGACGATTCCGCCGAAACGGGCAGCGGCGAAGGCAGCGGCTAAATCGGCCTGGACGAAGTGGACGCGGGCTCCGAGGGCTTTCGCGTTGGCTTGGGCGATCGCGAGGGCGGGGCCGGAGAGGTCGGTCGCAAACGTCTCGATGTTCCATTCGAGAGATAGAGTGATGGCGAGGATGCCGGAGCCGGTGCCGATGTCGAGGATTTGGGTGGGTCCGTTTTGGAGGGCGAGTTCGATGACGAGCTCGGTTTCGGGGCGGGGAATTAAGACGCCGGGGGCGACCCGGAAAGGACGGCCGTAGAACTCCTGCTCCTGGGTGATGTACTGGAGGGGTTTGCCCTGGGTGCGTTCATGGAGCCAGCGACCGTAGTGGATCCAGGCGAGTTCGGGGAGGGGGGCTTCGGGGTGGGCGTAGAGATACAGGCGCTCCTTGCGGAGCGCGCGGCAGAGGAGGAGTTCGGCGGTGAGCCGGGGGCTATCGATGCCTTGCTCGGTGAGGAACGTGGTCGCTTGGCGGAGGGCCTGACCGACGGTGAGGCTAGGCGGCTTGCTGGCCATCGCCAGACTGTTCCTTGAGCTTTTGGGCCTGGTAGTACGTCACGAGACCATCAATGATCGAGTCGATGCGGCCTTCCATGACTAAGTCGAGCTGGTGGAGGGTGAGGCCGATGCGGTGATCCGTGAGGCGGTTCTGGGGGAAATTGTAGGTGCGGATCTTCTCGCTGCGGTCGCCGGAACCGACCATCTTTTTGCGCTCGGCACCGATGATGGCGTTTTGCTTGTCGAGTTCGAGTTCGTAGAGGCGGGAACGGAGGACGCGCATCGCCTTATCCTTGTTCTTAATCTGCGATTTTTCGTCCTGGCAGCTGACGACGGTGTTCGTGGCTAAGTGGGTGATGCGGATGGCGGAGTAGGTGGTGTTGACGCTCTGGCCACCGGGGCCGGAGGAGCAGAAGGTGTCGACGCGGATGTCTTTGGCTTCGACGTGGATATCGACTTCTTCGGCTTCGGGAAGGACGGCGACGGTGACGGCGGAGGTGTGGACGCGGCCCTGGGTTTCGGTTTGGGGGACGCGTTGGACACGATGGACGCCAGATTCGTACTTGAGTTTGCTGAAGACTTTGTCGCCGGAGATGAGGGCGATGACTTCTTTGACGCCGCCGACGGAGGATTCGGACATGTCGGTGACTTCGACTTTCCAGCGCTGGCTTTCGAAGTAGCGGGCGTACATGCGCCAGAGTTCGTTGGCGAAGAGGGTAGCTTCGTCGCCGCCGGTGCCGGCGCGGATTTCGAGGACGATGTTTTTGTCGTCGTTGGGATCCTTGGGCAGGAGGAAGATCATGAGCTCTTCTTCGAGGGTGACCATGGCGGGCTCGAGTTCGGAGATTTCGGTGAGGGCCATTTCGCGCATTTCGGCGTCGTCATCGAAGGCCATGCCTTTGGCTTGGGCGAGGGCGTCGTTGGCTTGCTTCCACTGGCGATACTTATTGACGACCTCTTCCATGTCACGGACGGACTTGGCGGTTTTGCGGTAGGCCTCGGGATCGCTGATGAGTTCAGGATTGGCCATCGAGCGGCTCAGTTCTTCGAAACGCGTTTCGAGCGCGTCTAGTTTATCGGCGTATTGCATATTAGGCGATGACTAATTGGC
Organism: Acidobacteriota bacterium; assembly: GCA_947505565.1. Lineage (GTDB taxonomy): Bacteria > Acidobacteriota > Terriglobia > Bryobacterales > Bryobacteraceae. Next base: position 2,812 of record CANNLB010000349.1, read on the forward strand.
CGCCCTGCTTCTGTTCGAGTTGCATGGCGCCTTCGAGGGCATGGATGGCGATGGCGGTTTGGTCGTCGGAAGGGGGTTGGGTGGTGATTTTTTGAAGCCAGAGACCGGGGATGGTCATGGCGGCGAGGAGGGAGCCGCGGCGCTTGGCGGCGAAGCGGATGAGTTCGTAACTAAGGCCGGCGATGACGGGGATTAAGATTACCCGAGAGGCGATTTTGGCCGGGATGGTGTTGAGCGCAAAGAGCGGGTCAACGATCATGTAGGTGGCCATGGAGATGAGCATGACGACGAGGAGAAAGCTGGTGCCGCAGCGGGGGTGGAGGGTCGTGAATTTTTGGGCGTTCTCGACCGTCACGGGCTGGCCGGATTCGAAGTTATAGACGACTTTGTGTTCGGCGCCGTGGTATTCGAAGACGCGACGGATGTCTTTGTAGCGGGAGATGCCGTAGAGGAATGACAGAAAGATAATGAGGCGGAGGACGCCATCGACGAGGCTGAAGAGGGCGGGGTTTTGGAGGGTGGGGAAGTAGTTGGAGAGTTGGCCGGTGGCGAAGGCGGGGAGCACCTTGTACATGATGATGAAGAAGCCGATAGAGAAGACGAGATTGAGGGTCATCATCCAGGCGGGGACTTCCGAAGAGGCTTCGGGCTTGCCTTTGGCGGCATTTTCTTCTTCCATGGCGACGTTGGTGGAGAAGCGGAGGGCCTTGACGCCGAGGGACATGGCTTGGCCGAGGGTGCCGACGCCGCGGAGGACGGGGAGCTTGAAGATGGGGTATTTGTCGCTGATGCGGGGGAGGGGGGATTCTTCGGTAGCGATCTCGCCGTTGGAGCGGCGGACGGCGACGCAGTAGCTGTGGGGGGCGCGCATCATGACGCCTTCCATGACGGCTTGGCCTCCGACGAGGGTTTCTTCGCCGCTTTCGAGGAGGGGCAAGAGTTGGGTGTGAGTTACGAGACGGGCAAAGTGGCGGGGGGACAAGAGAGTGCTTCCTTCATCATCAGTATAGCGTTTTGATGTTCGGGAAGCGTTTTTGGTTGCTGGGAGGTGTTGGCGAGGACCGCTGGTTGCCAGTCACTGCTTTGGAGGAATGCGCTGGGAAGCTTCCCCAAATCGAACTTGTTATAATGGTTATAGGTATAGACGGAGATACGCCATGACCTCGCTCAAACTGACCAAAGTCGGGACTTCAACCGGGACGATTATCCCGAAGGAGATGCTTGCGCGCATGAAGGTTGCAAAGGGCGATACCCTCTTTGCCATTGAAACCAAGGAAGGCTACCTGATTACGCCTTACGACCCGGCGATCGCGGACCAGCTCGATGCTGGCCGTGAGTTCATGAAGGAGTACCGGGAGACTTTCAAAGCGCTCGCGAAATGAGCGGTGAACCACGCTGGATCAGCAAAAAAGGGCTGCTGATGCTGCATGAGGAGAGCCTTGCCATGTTCGGCGGCGCGTCAGGCTTGTGGGGCGAAGGCCTTTTGGATTCGGCGCTGGCGCGTCCGCTAAACACCGACGCCTACAACCCGGACAGTACGCTGGCCGACTTGGCGGCGTCGTACGGGTTTGGGCTTGCGAAGAACCACGCCTTCCTGGACGGCAACAAGCGCGCCGCCTTCCTATCGATTGGTGTGTTCCTGAGTATGAACGGTCATAAGCTCGTGGCCGATCAGGTGGATGCCATTCAAACGATGCTGGCGGTTGCGGCGGGAGAACTGGGGGAAAAGGGCCTCGCCGCCTGGATTCAGAAGAACAGCGTCGCCAAGTAGGGTCGCGCGTTCCTTGAAGACGGTTTGGATGCTACTGGAGTCGGCGGGCGAGTTCGTCTTCGACGTTTTTGAGCCATTCGCGGGCGACGTCACGGTTCGTGGGGAGGTT
>CANNLB010000350.1 GCA_947505565.1 Acidobacteriota bacterium
GGCGGCGGGACCTGCTCGAACGGCGGCGGCCGGAGTTGTACGGGGAGATTCTGAACAAAGCGCAGTAGCGGGGGGCTCGGTGAGGGCGTCGGGGTTCTGCTGCCGGTTGCTGACCTAGGCTGCCGCTCGACGGTTTCCGGAGAAAGATGGGGAGCGCGGTGGAGAAGGAAGAAAGGCAACCCCCACTTTATCAGCAACTTCGAGGTTTGCGAGAGCCACAATCAAGAAGGGCAAGACCCCCGTTCTCTCGGCCGAGGAAGCGCGGCAGCTAATCGAGTCCGTTGAAACGACGACAGTGAAGGGCTTGCGGGACCGGGCGCTGCTGGCGGTTATGGTCTACACCTTCGCTCGCGTCGGTGCCGTGATCGGTATGCCGGTCGAAGACTATTTCCAACAGGGCAAGCGCTGGTGGCTCCGCTTCCACGAAAAGGGCGGAAAGCTGCATGAGACGTGCCGGCCCACCACAAGGCGGAAGCACACGTCGATGCCTGGATCGACGCCGCGGGCATTGCCGAGGAGCGGAAGCTGCCGCTCTTCCGGACGTTTGGCCGGAACGGGGAAGTGACGGCACGTCCTTTATACGAGGCCGACGTTTTGCGGATGGCGAAGGTTCGCGTGAAAGCCATCGGACTGCCCGGATCGACTTGTTGTCACACTTTCCGCGCGACCGGGATAACGGCCTACCCGGAAAACGGCGGAACGATCGAGAAGGCGCAGGCCATCGCCGCGCACGCCTCCCCGCGGACCACCAAGTTATACGACCGGACTTCGGATGTGCTCACTCTGGAGGAGATCGAGAAAATTTGGATTTGACGCAACCCGCACTTTATGAGCAATTTTGAGGTTTTCGAGAACCTCAGTTGTCAAGACGGTCTGTTGGGCCAGGAAATCGTCACACGTTGTTTCGGCATCGTGTTGACAGAAACTGGACGCGGTTGATACATTTCTAAGCTACGAATAGGGGCGGGATGCCCCCGTAACTGAGGACCTTTATGCTGCGCTATTTTGCCGTTCTCGCGATTCTTGCATTCGGGCTGAACTCGACCTTCGGCCAGATTCTCCATGGGTCTCTCACGGGAAGTGTCCGAGACGCCTCCGGCGCGGCGATGCCCGGCGTGCGGACTGTACTTAAGAATTCCGCCACGGGCCAGAACCGGGAAACCTCCACCGACGAAAGTGGGGCGTACGCTTTTTCCACGCTACTGCCCGGCATCTATGAGGTCACGCTGAGCAAAGAGGGCTTTAAGACCCAGCGTGAGTCGGGACTGAACGTCGTCATCAATAATGTGAAGCGCGCCGATGCTGTTTTGCAGGTGGGCGCGGTGGGCGAGTCGGTGACGGTAGAGGCGAGCGCGGCGACGCTGCAGACGGACCGGGCGGAGGTGCGCTCCGAGGTGACCAGCAAGGAGTTGCTGAACGTGCCGGTGCCCCCGGGCCGTAATTACCAGGGCCTGTTTGTGACGATCCCTGGGTTCTCGCCGCCGCGCAACGCGCACTCGGTGCCGGCCAACCCTTCGCGGGCGCTGCAGTTCAATGTGAACGGGACCAGTTCGAGCTCCAACAACACGCGTATCGACGGTGCTTCCTCGACCAACGTTTGGCTGCCGCACATTGTGGCTTATGTGCCTGCGCTGGAATCGATTGAGACGGTGAACGTGGTGACCAATTCGTTCGATGCCGAGCAGGGCCTGGCCGGCGGCGCGGCGGTCAACGTCCAAATCAAGTCGGGCACGAATTCCTTACACGGTTCGGCATTTGAATATCACAATTCGAATGCGACCAAGGCGCGGCCGTTCTTCCTGCCGGCGGGGACGCGGATGCCCAAGCTGGTGTACAACCAATACGGCGGCACCGTTGGCGGGCCGATCGTGAAGAACAAGCTCTTCTATTTTGCCAGCTATGAGGGTTCGCGGGACCGCCAGTTCGCCTCGTCTCTACTTTCGATTCCGACGGTAGCGATGCGCGGCGGCGACCTCTCCGGCGCGCCGGCCGGCCGCCCGGTCTTCGATCCGCGGTCGGGTGACGCCAGCAACTTCGGTCGCCAGCCCTTCCCGAATGGGGTGATTCCCGCCGCTCGGTTCAGCGCGGCCGCCGTGCGGCTGGCCGCGCTCTTCCCGGCCCCGACCGCGCCAGGCACCGTGAACAACTACTTTGCCGGTAGCGGTTATGCCTTTGACCGCGATACGCTCGACACCAAGATCAACTGGAACGCGAGCCAGCGCTTCACCATGTACGGGCGGCTATCGGTGCTGGACTATCGGGTGACCAACCCTGGCCGTCTGGGCGACCAGTTGGGTGGTGACCCCGTGGCAGGCGGGCAGGTGGGTCGTGCGACCGGGAAATCCTACTCCACGACGATCGCCAGCACTTATGTTCTGCGGCCGAATTTCATCATCGACGCCTACTTTGGCTGGACTCGCATGCAGGGCGATTCGCGGCAGCCGCGGCTGGACGAGAAAGTCGGGCTCGACGTGCTGAAGTTGCCTGGGACCAATGGCACGCGCTTTTTTGAAGGCGGCCTGCCGCAGTTCCAGGTGGGTGGTTTTTCGAACTTCGGACATCCGAATAACTTCATGCCGTATATTAACCGCGACCCGCAGTTCCAGTATGTGGCGAATTCTAACTTGTCGCTGGGGCGCCACCAGATCCGCTTTGGTACTGATTTCTACCAGCAGCAGTTGAATCAGACCCAGCCGGAGTTCGTCGGTGCGCCGTGGGGCGCCGCGGGCGGCTTTGCTTTCGCCGGCGGGCAAACGAGCTTCCGGGCGTCGCCCGGCGGACCGGCCGCGCCGAACGCTTCCGAGTACAATTCGTGGGCCTCCTTTATGTTGGGGCAGACGAATTCGTTGGGCCGGCTGTTGATGGTGCCGGACGCGTTTACCACTCGCACTAATCTGTATTCGGCCTTCCTGCGAGACCAATGGCAGGCGACGAGTAAGTTGACGGTGAACATCGGCGTGCGATGGGAGTACTTTCCGTTTCCGACGCGATCCGACCGTGGTCTGGAGCAGTATGATTTCGGCCAGAACAAGATGCTTGTTTGCGGTGTGGGCATCGTACCCAAGAACTGTGGTGTGAATGAGAGCAAGCGTCGGTTCACGCCGCGGGCGGGCCTTGCCTACCGTGTGAAGGACGATTTCGTGATTCGCGCCGGCTACGGCATCACGAACGATCCGTATAACTTGGGCCGCCCGTTCCGGACCAACCATCCCCTGCTGATCCCTTTCAACCTTACGGCGCCGGATAGCTTCACCGCCGCCAGCCAGTTCGACGCCGGCATTCCGGCGATCGTCGCGCCAAGTCTCGGCAATGGCGTGATCGATATCGGGCCGTTCGTGGAGGCTAACACGGTGATCGCCAATCAGTGGACGCGCGGTTACATCCAAAGCTGGAATCTCTCGATGCAGAAGCGGCTGAGCGGTGGTTGGGTGGCCGAAGCCGGCTATGTGGCAACGCGGGCGGTGAATCAGCTCGGGAATCTGAACCGCAATGCCGGCGCAGTCGGTGGGGGCAATAACGGCCGGCCTTTGGCTCAACGGTTCGGGCGATTCGCCAATACCATCCAGGTTACCGGGCTCGGCACGTACAAGTACGATTCGCTGCAGACTAAGCTGGAGCGGCGATTCGCGAATGGCCTGCAGACCCTATTCGCTTATACCTTCTCCAAGAACATGGGCATCGCCGGCAACGTCAATTCCGACGGCGGACCCCGCATTCACTTACCGCAGTACTTCCATCTGAATCGCGCGGTGACGGATTTGAACTCACCCCATAACTTCCAGTTCACGGGAATCTACGAAGCGCCGTTTGGCAAGGGCAAGAAGTACTTTACCAGCGGCCCCGGCGCCTGGCTACTCGGCGGGTGGCAGATAAATGGGCTTTTCTCAGCTTATTCCGGCCCGCCCTTCTCTGTGACGGCGCCCGGAACGGACTTGAACTCTCCTGGCAATGGCCAACGGGCGGATCTGCTGAAGACGAAAGTGGAGAAATTGGGCGGGGCCGGCCCCGACCAGAAGTGGTTCGATCCGACGGCGTTTGGCCAAGTGCGGGAGGCTCGGTTCGGTACGGCTGGCTGGAATCTGCTGCCTAGCCCGGGCGTGATCAACGTTGACGCCAGTGTCTTCCGCAGCTTCCGGGTGACCGAGCGGGTCAACCTGCAGTTCCGTGCGGAGGCCTTTAACCTGTCAAACACTCCGCATTTTGCAGCCCCGGTGTCGGATGTTTCCAATACGCGCTTCATGGAGATCACCGGAGTGCGAGGTACCGGCCGTGAGGGTATCGACGAGCGGGTCTTCCGTTTCGGCTTGCGGGTGGGCTTCTAATCAGCGGCGGCGGTGGTATTTGTGAGGAGGCGGCAGTCCGCCTCCTCACAATGAATGCCCACAAGCCGATGATCGAAAGTGAACTTTGGGGGCTGGCAGAGCCGGTTGCAAGACGTTCAACTGGAGCCGGAGGTCCGGACCAGGGGTAAAGTGCTGGCTGAACTGACGACGGAGCACGTGGCCATCAAGAATGGAAAGTGGAACTCTGACCTGTGGTCCGCAAAAACTCCGTCCGAGCCCTGAAATGTCGCTTAACCGGCGTTCTTCACCAAGCGACAGTGGCTCTCGCAAACCCCGAAGTTGCTGATAAATTGGGGTTTTGCCTCCCTTCTTTCGATTCCGATGTCCGCCGTTTTTCGGTT
>CANNLB010000351.1 GCA_947505565.1 Acidobacteriota bacterium
GGCGATTTCTGTGTGCGACATTACGCGGCCGGCGCCGAACCGGCGGGTGCTGCCTCCGCTGCTGGCGCGGCTGGAGGAGGGGGGGATTGCGCGGGAGAACGTGGTGATTCTGATCGCGACGGGTCTGCATCGAGAAGCGACGCCGGAGGAGATGCGCGAGATTGTGGGGCCGGAGATTTATGGCACGATTCGCGTGGAAAACCATCGGGCGAAGAATTTTGAGGAGCATGCGGGGCTGGGGACGACGGCGAGCGGAACGCCGGTATTTATTGACCGGCGGTTCCTGGACGCGGACCTGCACATTACGCTGGGCTTTATTGAACCGCACTTGATGCTGGGGTTTTCCGGGGGGCGGAAACTGGTGGCTCCGGGGCTGGCGGCGCAGGAGACGATCAAGGTGATTCATAGTCCGAAGTTCATGCGGGATCCGCGGGCGGCGGAGGGGTCGATTGCGGATAATCCGCTGCATCGGGAGTTGCTGGAGATTGCGCGGATGGCGCGGCACGACTTTATGGTGGATGTGGCGCTGACGCGGGATCGGCGGATTGCGCAGGTTTTTGCGGGGGATCCGGAACTGGCGCACGCGCGGGGGGCGGCGTACGTGGGGGAGAAGATGCTGGAGCGATTAGACGGGCCGGCGGAGGTGGTGATTACGACGGCGGCGGGGTATCCGCTGGACCTGACTTACTACCAGACGATTAAGGGGGTGACCGCGGCTAGCCATATCGTGACGCCGGGTGGTCGGATCCTGGTTATTTCGGCGTGCGGGGAGGGGGTGGGGGCTCCGGAGTTTGCGGCGATGATGGAGCGGTTTGCGGAGCCGGAGGCGTTTATGGAGGCGACGTTGGAGGCGCCGGTGGTGGTGGACCAGTGGCAACTGGAGAAGCTGGCGCTGGTTTGTGCGCGGCAGGAGGTGCACTATTACGTGCCGGGGCTGCCGGAACGGTACCGGCGGGTGCTGTGGGGGAAGAGCTATGCCTCCGCCGAGGAGGCGATCGCCGGGGTTCTTGAGGGCCTAGACGGGAACGCGCGAGTGGTAGTGATCCCGGAGGGACCCTACGTACTCGCACGCGTTCCGGAGCCGGCGGTGGTTTAGAACCGGAGGTACAAGCCGAACTGGACGACACGACGGGCGGATTGCGTGCCGGTGATGCGGCCGAAATTGACGCTGTCGATGTTTTGGTCTCCGATGAAGAAGCTGGGGGTGTTGGTAGCGTTGAGTGCTTCCATGCGGATGGTGGCGCTGATGCGTTCGGTGATGCGGGTTTGCTTTTCGGCGGAGAGGTCCAGGTTGATGAAGCGCGGCCCGCGGAGGATGCGGCGTTGGAGGCTGCCGAGGGTGCCTTCGGTGGGGTGGGTGAAGCCCTGGCCGGCGAACGGGGCGCGGCCGTCGGCGGCGGAGCCACGGCCATCGGGCCCGAGGAGGCCGGCGTTGAGGAAGTAGACCCCGTTGCCGACTTTCCGGACTTCGGTGGCGGCGTTGAGCTGTTCGTAGGTCAGCGGGGTGTTGACGGTGTTGATTCCGGACCGGCCCGCGCGGTTGAGGGTGCCGCGGGCGGAGTAGATGCCGAAGGGGGAGCCGGAGCTTAGGGTAAAGATCCCGCTGACGTTCCATCCGCCGAAGACCTCGTTCAAGACGGGGTTCTTCAAATCCCATCTCCGTTTGCGACCGAAGGGGAGTTCGTAGACGCCGTTGGACTTGAGGGCGTGGCGCTGGTCAAAGGGGGACGGTGCTTTTTCGATTCCGGGATTGTTGAGATCGAGGAACGGTTCGAAGCGGGCCTGGGCGTCGCCGAGGCTGTCGCTGAGGCTCTTCGAGAAGACGTAGTTAATTTGGAACTCGAAGCCTTTGTTGAACCGACGGCGGTAATCCATTTGCAACGAGTGGTAAGTTGCGTTGGAGTAGTTGGTCATCATGTTGGTGCCGAGGGCGTTTGGGTTGCGGTAGAAATTCGTCGCCCCGTTCAGGCGGTTCACCTGATAGGTGTTCGCCAGTTCGCCGACTTGGCCCGTGTCAATGAGAGCCCGAATGGTGGTATTGGCCAGCGTGCCTCCGCCGGGGAGGGAATTCAGAAACGGTGTTTGCTGGCTTCCGGTGATGGCCGCATTGTAGGCCGGGTTAAATACGCCGTTCGCGGTCCGCGATAGGTTTCCGTTGCTCCGGGCGCGTTTGAAATCGTCCAGCAAGCCGTTGTTGATCATGACTTGATTGAAGTCAAACGCGCGGAATTGCTTGGTGGCTTTGTTGCCGACGTAGGAGACCTGCAGAACGCCATTGGCGATTTCGCGTTGCACGCTGAAATTCCATTGTTGTACGTAGGGGGTAACTAGGTCCGGGTTCGGCATGCCAAAGGCGGTCTGGGTGTTTAGGGCGTAGTTCTGGGCGAAGGTGCGGGGAGACGTAAAGGCCGGAGTGGCCAATGTGGGCAGGGTGCCCCCGATTGCTTCGGTGAGGTTGATCCGATTGGCGCTTGTCGAAAGGCCTTCGCTGGTCGAGACATTGTTATCGACCGAGCGGATGAACTCATCGTTCGGGAAATTCACGCTATAACCGGTTCGAATCACCGTCTTATTGCCAAAAGGGCGCCAAGCGATGCCGATGTTTGGTCCAAAGTTATTCAGGTCCTTTTTATAGTAAGGACGTCCGGCGGAGGTGCCAGCAAAGTTGAGGGTCCCGGTGGGATCGAGTAAGGTCTGCTCGGCGTTGCCATTCTTCAGGACGGGCAGGAAGGCGAGGCTGTTGAGCTCAGTAACCGGAGAGTAATATTCCCACCGGGTGCCGAGGTGGATGGAGAGGCGGTCGGTGATGCGCCAATTGTCGTTGAAGTAGAACGAATGGTTGTCGAGGCGCCAGTTGCGGATCTGGGGAGCTCCGGGGCTAAATCCTCCGGTGCGATCTTTGACGTTGAAGGTTTGGGCGACCGAGGCCAAGATACCGGCTTGGAGGGTGAGCAACCCTCCTCCGGTGCCGAGGTCAGTCGCCCGCACTCCCGGCAATAACGCATTCAAATCCAGGGGGTTCGCGGCGCTGAGCCCGATGCCGTAGACCGGGGTAATGCCCGCGTCATTGAACGATTTGACGTTGATTCGTTGGCCCTGATAGCCGAATTGGAACGTATGTCGGTTCTTGATCCAGGTGGCATTATCCTGCCAGTTAAAGGTGTCTGAATAGCGACCCTGCCCGCGAAAGGTATTCACGGGATTGGCCACCAAGGGGAGGGCGAATATCGCGTTTCCAAAATTTTCGCTGGTGGCGAAAACACCTGGGGCAATGTTCATGCCGCCCCGCGCTTCGTTGGTAAAGCTGGGGGATGCGGTCCAGCGCCAGGTGGTGGAGAGGAGCGGTGTGGAATTATCGTTCTGTACTTTCGGCGCGGCGGAATAATCGTTGGCGAGGTCGGGCCGGTCGAGAAGGTCGCGGTTCCAGATGTAACTGGCGCTGAAGCCATGTTTGGAATTCAGAAGATAGTCGACTTTGAAGGTGGCGTTATCTCGGGTTCGGTTATTCCGAACATTGAACTGATAGCCACCGATGTTGAGATGACGGCCGGCGGCGGCGTTGAAGTCACCGACGTCGCGGCGGTTGATGTTGCTTCCGGCGGGAACTTTGTCGATGAGGGCTTTCGTGGTGGGATTGGCGGGGAGGCCGGAGGCGCGGAGGAGGTCGACTTGGCGGAGATTTCCGGTGGTGTCGAGATAGGTGAAGATGCCTTGGCGGGCGGAGTCGGTCAAGATGACGCGGGTGGCGCCTTGCTGTTGACGGAGGCGAAAGGCTTCGTAGTTGGCGTAGAAGAAGAGCTTATCCTTCACGATGGGGCCGCCGAGGCTACCGCCGACCTGATTTTGATTCAGAAAGGGCCGGGGGGTTCCGTTCGCGTTGGAGAACCAGGGATTGGCGGCCAGGGCGTTGTTGCGATTGAACCAGAAGAGTCCGCCCTTGAGCTTGTTGGTGCCGGAGGGGGTGGAGAAGGTGACCTGCGCGGCGCCGTTGCCGAGAGCGGGGTTGGCGTTGGAGGTGCTTAGGGTGACTTCGGCGACTTGATCGAGGAGCAGGAGGTTGGGCAGGAAGTCCAGCCCGTTCGAGCGGATGAAATTGTCCTGGATGTTGATGCCGTCGAGGGTGACGTTGGCGTAGGAGACGCGGAGTCCATTGATGGTGGTGTTGGCGCGGCCGTTGGACCCGAAGCCGGCCTGGGTGGAGAGGAGGGCCAAGGGGCTGCGATTTGCGGTGGGGAGCCTGGCGAGCTGGTTATTGGTGATGACCGAGGTGATTTCGGCGTTGCTCGTCTGCAAAACTACGGTGTCGGCCGAGACTTCCACGACCGAGGATACGCTGGCGAGTTCGAGCTTGATTTCGGCGATCTGCGTTTCGAGGCCCGCGCCGACCTTGATCTGGCGCATGAGCACCTTGCTGAAGCCGGGTGCGACGACGGAGAGATCATATTCCCCGGGGCGGAGGCCGGCGAGAGTGAAGGTGCCGGCGTTGGTCGTCTTGGTTTCGAACTGGGCCTTTGCCGACCCTGGCAAGGTCAGAGCGACACTCGCCGCCGGCACAGGCGCACCGGCCGGGTCATGGACTATTCCGGAAACACGACCCAAATTTTGAGCGTTCAGGCAGAGTACCACCAGGCCCGCTACCAGCAAGGTTCTACAGTTCATAATTTCACCAAGCGAACAGATTTC
>CANNLB010000352.1 GCA_947505565.1 Acidobacteriota bacterium
GTGGTAGCTAGCGAAAGACACGAGCATGGCTCGCATGCGGAAATTGATCCAACCGGTGGTTCGCAGGGCGCGCATACAGGCATCGACCAAGGGATAGCCAGTTCGCCCCTCCTGCCAAGCGGCGAAGTACTCATCGTTCCAAAAAGGCTCGCGCATGCCATCAAAGGCAGGGACGAAGTTTCGGAACTCGACTTGGGGTTCGTCCTCCATTTTTTGCATGAAGTGGCTGCGCCAGTGGAGCCGAGCGTCGAAGGCGGCGAGCGGACGCTTCCATTCGGGGGCTCCGGCGCTGCGGCGGCGGGTGGTCTGCAGGGTTTCGCGCATCGAGATGGTTCCCCACGCCAAATGAGCGCTGATCCGCGAGCAAGCATGAAAAGCGGTGACGGGGCTGGAAAGTTCCTTGTGATAGTTGCGGCCGCGTTGGTGGAGGAAGCTATCGAGGGTAGTCAGGGCTGCCGTTTCCCCGCCCTGCTGGAGAGCGGATCCGTGTTGAGGGACGTCGCCGAGCGGAATTCCCGCGGGGAACGGTAAATCTGTGACCGGGGGCACGGGCGGGGCGCCCATCATCGCCTCCCATTTGGCCGCCCATCCGTTTCGACTGGCAAGCCGCCGGACGACTCCGGTTCCCGGCAGTTCCGTGAAGGGAACGCCTTTCTCCCGGGCCCAACTACGGACGGCTCGGTCGCGCTGGTAGGCGATCCAGTTCGTCGTCTCTTCGTGGGCCCAGAGGGCGGCGATGCCGTGTTCTCGGCGGATTTGTTCCAGCACCGGGAGCGCCTCACCGGTGCGGACGACGACGGGCAATCGACGGCGGAGGTCAAGGAGGCTCTCGGCCACGAAGTTCCAATGGCGGGGATCGGCGTCGGGGGCGGTCCAGAGCGAAGGTTCGTAGATATAAAGCAGGAGAACCGGGCCCCGCCGCGCCGCTTCGAAAAGCGGCGCGTGGTCCCGGTTCCTGAGGTCCCGTTTGAGCCAAACGACTTGATGCACTCTAGAACTGATACTTCAAAGCGAACTGAAGTTGCCGAGAATCCACCTTGGTTGCGCTGATGACTCCGTAGTTGGCCGTCCGCAGCGTCGTGCCCGGCGGCGCGAAGATGGGATGGTTCGGGAGGTTGAAGAATTCGCTGCGGAATTCGAGACGGTGGCGTTCGGTGATGGCGAAGACTTTGGTCAACGACGCATCGAACGAGGTGAGGCCGGGGCCGGTGATGGTGTTCCGTCCGGAATTGCCGTACCGGAAGTCGGTGATGGCGGCCGGATTCTGGCCGAGGCGGTCGACGAAGGCATCCGTATTGAAGAAGCGCTGGACGGTGCGGGTGCTGATGTTGTTCGGGCTTTGGCCGGGGACGACGTCGGGGGCGCAATAGCCGCCACCATTCTGAATGTTACCGGGGCCGCAGAAGGCCGTGAGGGGGAAGCCGGTTTGGACGGTGAAGATGCCACCGACCTGCCAGCCGCCGAGTACGAAGTTCGCGACCGAGTTCGAGATGTCCATCCGGCGCCCCTTGCCGAAGGGCAATTCATAGAGGAACGAGCCGGTAAAGCGGTGCCGGAAATCGAAAGCGGAACGACCGCGTTCGCGACCGAGGTTGTAGTCATCCATCGGGGTGAGCGGATCGCCATCTGTGGTGCGGACGCCGGAGCCGTTATCGATAGACTTGCTCCAGGCATACGAGCCCAGAAGGGTGAAGCCGTTGGCGAAACGATGCTGGAGGCGGGATTGGAGCGAGTTATAGGACGAGTGGCCGGGAGCGTTCATGACCTGGAAGCCGCCGAACTTGGGGAACGGACGACGGGCCGTGATGTTGCCCGGTCCGGGAGGCGCGTTGTTGTAAGTCTGGAGGCGGCGAAGATGAACCCCGGTGGAACCCATGTAGTTCACTTCGAGCGACATGTTTTTTGTGAGTTCGCGCTGAACGCCAAAGCTCCACTGGGCGACGTAGGAGGTCCTCTCAGCGAATTGATTGATGAGGATGAACGTCGGCGCGCCCTTCTGGGTGAATGGCACCTGCCAGCTCAAGTTTGGAACGACCGCATTGCCGGGTTCGTTGCGGCGGATGGTGAACGGTGCATTGCGGACAACGTCAAAGGTAGCGTTGCCGATATCGCGCACGTAATAGATACCGGCTCCGCTGCGGATGACGGTTTTGGGATTGAGCGAATAGGCGAGGCCGAGGCGGGGACCGATGTCGTTGCGGTCTGGCATGAAAGCACCACGGCCGAAGCGACCGTCGCGGCTGTATTTAATGTCGGCCGGCAGTGGGAACTGCGGATTGCCTTGGAAGGGGTCGCCGGTTCCGGCGCGCACATAGGTGGGTTCGATCGAGTTATCCCAACGGAAATCGATATTCACGATGGCGTCGTGTTTGTCGTACCAGGGGGACTCATACTCCCAGCGGAGGCCATAGTTCAAGGTCAGCTTCGACGTAACCTTCCAGGTGTCCTGGAGGTAGAGAGACATGTAGTTACTGCGCATGTTGGCGATGGGCGCGCCAACTTGGCCCTCAGAATTCGACATGGCGCCGAGCAGATAGTCCGCCATAGCGTCGCCGCTATACTGGCCGTTGAAGGAGAAGCGACCGCGGGGAACCACGGCGCCGATCTGGTTGTACCGCACGCGACGATATTCGCCGCCTAGCTTGAACTGGTGTTTGCCGCGGTTCCAGGAGAAATTGTCAGAGATCATCCCGGAGGTGTTCCAGTTGACAAAGGGGCAATCGTTACATTCTCCGACGCTCGCATAACCGGTGATCCCGAATACGGGAATACCCCAAAACAAGGGATTGCTGCGATCGATATCGGGGATATTGAGTTCTCCAACGACATTGCGGACGCCCGCGCGGGTTTGTGAATTGGAGCTCTTGAAGTAGTTCACACCGAACTTGAATTCGTTAACCTTGTTGGTTCCGATTACCTTCGTGTGGCCGAAAACGCCCTGTTGAGCGTAAATAGATGCGACGTTTCCCTGACCGTTGATAATGGACGGGAGGTATTGGGGTTCGACCGTTTGAGAAAAGCGAAAGAAGAAGTTCGAACTGGGAGATTGCACCCAATCGAGTCGCCCGGAACCCTGGTTGCCGTCGCTGCTGCGACCTTCGTTGTTGATGTAGTTATTGGCGAGGCCGGTGGCACCTGGGTTATTCGGGAGCGGGAAGAATTCGCTGAGGACTTTAGCCGACGTGGCCTGGATGCGGTTCGCGGGGATCACATTATTCGGAAACGGAACACGCGAGGTCGTAAAGGGGTCGACAATGGCGCGACCGATGTTACCAGAGCGGAGGGCGGCAGTGGGGAGGGTGCCTAACTGGGTCAGGTCGCGGCGCTCGCGGAGACCTTCGTAGTTGCCCATGAAGAAGAGTTTGTCGCGGAGGATGCGACCGGCGACGGTACCGCCGAATTGATTCCGCTTGAAAGCGGGCTTGGGAACGTTCTTCCGGTCGAAGTAGTTCTTGGCATCGAGCTTGGCGTTGCGCAGGAACTCGAAGACGGTGCCGTGGAACTCGTTAGTGCCGCTTTTGGTGGTGGCGTTAACTTGGGCGATGCCGCGACCGTATTCGGCCTGGAATACGCCGGACTCTACCTTAAACTCCTGGAGAGCGTCGATCGACGGTAGGAAGAGATAGGTGTTGAAGTTCGGGTCGGTGTTCTCCATGCCGTCGAGCGAGTAGTGGTTGTAGTGAACGCGTTGGCCAGCGACGTTGAGGGCGAACTGGTTCCGGGCTCCGCCCATGCGCTGCTGCCCTTGCGAGGAGGCGGGACCGTTGGTGGTCGCACCCGGGATGAGGGAGGCGAGTTGAAGATAGTTGCGACCGTTGAGGGGCAGATCGACGATGCGTCGATTTTCGATGACGGTTCCGAGCGAGGTGGTTTCGCTTTCGACGAGCGGGGGGGCGGCGGTGACTTCCACGGTTTCAGCGACGTTGCCGACCTGCATGGCGATGTCGATTTTGGCGACTTGGCCGGTTTGGAGTTCGAGGCTATTGCGAACCTGCGTACTGAAACCGGCCTTTTCGGCGCGAATGTTGTAGACGCCCGGGGGTAGCGCGGGGGCGCTGTAGAGGCCGAGTTCGTTGGATTGCATCACGCGCTGGACGTTGGTCGCAGGGTTGGTGACGGTGACTTTGGCGCCGGCGATAACAGCACCGGAGGAGTCGGAGATGGCGCCTTCGATTTCGCCGGTTGGCGTCTGGGCCAGGGCGCTGCTGGCGAGCAGGAAGATGGGCACGAGTAAATATGCGAGACGATTAAAAATGATCATTACAGTATGGCAAACTATATTACATTTCACGAGAAACCGCAAATCGAGGGGCGTCAGATTTATCCTCCCTAGTGAACACCGGGAATAGCCCGATAGAGATAATAGAGTATGCTCCGTTCTAGCGAATTTGACTATGACTTAGTCGTGATCGGTTCCGGGCCCGGTGGGCAGCGGGCGGCGATCCAAGCCGCGAAGCTCGATAAGCGCGTGGCGCTGGTTGAGAAGAAGGCCGTCGTGGGGGGGCGTGCATTAATACCGGAACGATTCCGAGCAAGACCTTGCGCGAGGCGGTGATGCATTTATCGGGGTATCGGGAGCGCGGGTTTTATGGATCTTCCTACTCGGTCAAACAGCATATTACGATGCAGGATCTGCTTTTCCGGACGACGCATGTGATCTCGCACG
>CANNLB010000353.1 GCA_947505565.1 Acidobacteriota bacterium
GAAGGTCACCCTCGAAGATCTCTCGTTGCGGAAAGAGATGCCTCCGGAGCGCCTCAAGGATCGCTTCGAACTGCTCAAAGGCATCAACGGCTCCATGCCCGATCTCGAGAAGGCGCTCAACGCCTCTGCCGTCGATGAATACTACGCCAAGGCCTACGACTTAGTCCTCTCCGGCAAGGCCCGGGACGCGATGGACTTGACAAAAGAGTCCGCCAAAATGCGCGAGCGCTACGGTCTTCACACGTTCGGCCAAAGCACGCTGATGGCCCGCCGCTTGATCGAAGCCGGTACGAAATTCGTCCAGGTCAACTGGCCGTCCGTAGCCAACGGAGACCCCGAAAAGACGGCCTGGGACACGCACGCCGCCAACTTCGCTCCCCTCAAAAATCTCCACTGCCCCAAGCTTGACCGCAGCCTCTCGGCCCTGCTCGACGACATGGACCAGCGCGGCCTCCTCAAGGAAACGTTGGTTGTCGCGGTCGGCGAATTCGGCCGCAGCCCCCGCATGGGTGTCTCGACGAGCGGCAACAGCAACAGCCCGGACGGCCGCGATCATTGGCCGTATTGCTACAGTGCCGTAGTCGCCGGAGCGGGCATCGCCAGAGGCATGCAGTACGGAGAAAGCGACGCGACCGCCTCCAGCCCGAAGGAGAAGCCGGTCCACCCGAACGATCTCCTCGCGACGATTTATTACGCTCTTGGCATCGACCCCGACATGGAAATCCGCAACCACCTGAACCAGCCCCGCGAACTCGTCAAGGGCAAGGTGGTCACCGACCTGTTCGCGTAAGAATATGCGCCCCGGCCCACCTCCTGAAGCCTCGTTGAATGCCGAAGCCTGCTCGGAATTCGTCCGCGAGCGAATCGCTCGCGGACTCCGGGAAATCGAGGAAGGCAAGTCACTCACACAGGAAGAAGCCGAAGCCGAAATGGACAGTTGGGAACTCGGTTAGTTTGGTTTCCTTCACTCCCCGCCGTATACTCAAACCGTGGCCAGCGTTAAAGAAGAAATCCACGCTCTCATCGATCGGCTCCCCGACGATGCCACCTACGAAGACGTCGAATATGCAATCTTCGTCCGCCGCGAGATCGAACTCGGCTTACAAGAGGCCGAAACGGGACCCTTTTACACTCTAGAGGAAGCGGCAGCTGAGATGAAATCTTGGCGACCCAAGTAGTCTGGACTCAGTCTGCCCTGCGTGGACTGCGAGAGGCATTGCTCTTCATCGCGGCAGATTCGCTGCGGGCTGCTGACGTTCTCAACGAGGAGGCCGACGCAACTGGTCAATCGCTCCAAACCCATTCCCGCCGCGGGCGGATCGTCCCCGAATATCAGGACCATTCCATTCGGCAACTCTTTGTCCAGAGCTATCGGCTGATCTACTTCGCTCGCCCCTCTCGAATCCTCATCATTCGTTTCATCCATGGCTTGCGCCGCCTCGTTCCCCGCCCGCCTCACTGACATCACGATATACTCGCAGTCGTGAAACCGTTCTCTATCTTCCTCCTCCTCGCCACCGCCGCCTTCCCCCAAGCCAACCAACCAGCCGATAAAAAAGACTGGCTCCCGCTCTTCAACGGCAAGGACCTCACCGGCTGGACCCCCAAGATCACCGGCTACCCCGTCGGCGAAAACTTCGCCAACACCTTCCGTGTCGAAAACGGCCTCCTCACCGTCCGCTACGACGGCTACGACAAATTCTCCAGCCGCTTCGGCCACCTCTTCTACAACACTCCGTTCTCTTATTACATCATCGCCGTCGAATACCGCTTCGTCTCCGACCAAGCCGTCGAAGGCCCCGGCTGGGCCACCCGCAACAGCGGCATCATGGTCCACGGCCAACCCGCCGCCACCATGCAAAAAGACCAGGATTTCCCCATTTCCATCGAAGTCCAACTCCTCGGCGGCCTCGGTAAGGGACCGCGCACGACCGGCAACCTCTGCACCCCCGGAACCAACGTCGAACGCGACGGCAAACTCTTCACCCCCCACTGCCTCATCTCCACCTCCCCCTCCTTCGACGGCGACCAGTGGGTCCGCGCCGAAGTCATCGTCCACGGTTCCGAGTCCATCGAACACATCATCAACGGCCAGTCCGTCCTCAAATACGAACATCCCCAAATCGGCGGCGGCAACGTCTCCAAACACGATCCCGCGCAGAAGACCGACGGCAAACTCCTCGACTCCGGCTCCATCTCCCTCCAAAGCGAAAGCCACCCCGTCCAATTCCGCAAAGTCGAACTTCTCAACTTAGTCGGCTGTATGGACAAAAAAGCCAAAAACTTCCGCGCTTACTTCCTCAAGCCGGATCCGGCCTCCTGCCGCTTCTAACCAGCGGCGGGGTCCCGCCGCTTCTAACTAAGAAGACCAGCGCCCCCACCGCCACCAGCGGACAAGCCCCCGCCACCAAAATGGCCACCGTATAGTCCTGCCCCGTCCCCAGCAGCACCCCCGTCGCCAGCGGAGCCAACGCCCCCGCCAACTGCGCCACCATGTTCTGAAAGCCCAACGCCCGGCCCACCAGCGCCCTTGGCACCGCCGCCTGCGACATCGCCCAGTAATTGCCCGCCCCAATCCCGACTCCCATCAACGACGCCAGCAGCACCCAAATCACCGGCCCCCCCTTCTCCACAAACGCCAATCCCATCAAAATCGAAGCCAGCGAAAACCCCGTGCACACAAACACCTTCCGCAATGCCAACGGCTCCGCCGCTCCCCGCAACATCCGATCCGCCCACACCCCGCCCGCCAGGTTCACGAGCGCCATCCCCCCCAGCGGAATCGCCATCGTGTACCCCATTTTCAAGTTCGGGAACCCGTGCACCTGCATCAGGTAAGCCGGCACCCAAGTCACCACAAAAAACCAAAAATACGAATAAAAGAACACGCTCAACGCCAGCCCCCATGCCACCGAAGCCTGCAAAAACTGCCCCAACGAAGCCACCTCCCCCGCGCTCTCCTTCGCCATCGCCTTTCCCTCCGGAGCCCACAGCCACCACGGCACCAACCACAAACACCCGCCCAATCCCGTCACCACAAACATCGCCCGCCAACCCAACCACTCAATCAAGCTCGACCCCAGCAGCGCCCCAATCGCCGGACCCATCGTCAACCCCGCCACATAAATCGCCGTCGGCAACCCCTGCTCCCGTTCATCGAAATTCTGCTTGATGAACGACATGCTCGCGATCGGCGCAATCGCCTCCCCCATCCCCAACAACAACCGCAACCCCAAAACCTCTTCGAAGCTCCGCGCCCACCCCGTCGCCGCCGAAGCCAAACACCAAACCAAGAACGCCCCGGCATACAGCTTCCGAATCCCGAACCGGTCGAGCAGCGCCCCGCCCGGCACCTGAAACAGTGCGTACGTCCAAAAGAAACTCGATAGTAATAGCCCCATCTGCGTCGACGTCAAATGGAACTCCGCCATAATCGGCACCGCCGCAATGCTCAGGTTACCCCGGTCCATGTAGCTGACCACGACCCCGAGGAATAACAGTCCCAACACCAGCCAGCGACGTTCCATAGCCTCCAGTTTTAGCACATACACTAGTCGATTGATGACTCGCGCGATCCTTAAACTCCTAATTGCGAGTAGCATTGTCCCGTTTGCTTACTCGGCGACGACTTACTTCGAACAACACCGCGACCCTGCCGCCCCCCAGGTCCACTTCGTCCATCGTATTGCTCAAGGTCTCGCCCTCAATCGCCCCGTCCGCCCTTTTCGCCGCCCCGGCCATCGAACTATCTTTCTCCGGTTCCCGCTCCGTTCTTCCCCGGCAGGAACAAATCGCGACCGCCCGCACCAACATCCTTCGCGGCAACGATCCCACCAAATGGACCCGTAACCTCGCCAACTCCGAATCCGTCCGCTACCCCCAACTCTATTCCGGTATCGATCTCATCTTCCTCATCTTCCACGCCCGCACCCAACTCCTCGAGCACGATTTCGAACTCGCCGCCCACGCCGATCCCTCCCTCATCCGCCTCCACTTCGCCCCCGCCCCGCCTATCCCCACCGGCGAACTCATAGTCGGCCAAGTCCACCAACGTCGCCCCGTCGTCTTCCAATCCATCGGCGGCCGCACCGCGGAAGTTATCTATGCCGGCTCCGCCCCCGGCCTCGTCGCCGGAGTCTTCCAACTCAACGTCCGCTCCCTAGACAATCTCTCCGCCGGCAACCAACTGGTCGAAATCACCGTCGGCAACGCCACCAGTCCTACCGGAGTAACTGTCGCCGTAGCGCTTAGGTCTCCAATTTGATATGAATAAACGAGCGTGGACTCTCTTCGTCAGCTTCTTTTATTCATAGCTCTGCCCCTCGCGGCCCAACCGCCCAACGTGGCCCCGATTCTGGAAGCCGCCCAGTGCCGCGCCTGCCACTCTGAAAACGGCGTCGCCTCCACCACCCGTCTCCTCTTCCCCCCCGAAGGCACCGACCTCACCCGCACCCTCCAACCCCTCGCCGCCGCCGACCTCCTCTGGCGCAAACCCACCAATCGCCTCCCCCACGCCGGCGGCGAGCGCATCAAGCAAGGCAGCCCCGAAGACGAATCACTTCGCCGCTTCACCGCCTGGCTCAACTCGCTCCCAACGCCCACCAGCACCACCCTCGCTACTGTCCTCCCCCTCCCCACCGCCCTCCGCCGTCTCACCC
>CANNLB010000354.1 GCA_947505565.1 Acidobacteriota bacterium
CGGTCGGAACTCATCGCGAACGATGGGCAGGACATGTTCCTCCCGGCGTGTTCTCTTACCTGGCCCGGGCCCGACCAACGGGAGGCGGTGCCCCGGCCCAGGGTCAAAACCACATCGGGGCGATGGAGCAGGGGCGGAGGCGGTATCACTCTAAGTACGTTGCTCTTGGAGCAAGAGAAGTCCACTGGAGCGGAGGCGGTTTTCCGGCGCGTATTGAGAGCCGCGGGGGCGGATGTCAACGCGATGGACCACTTAGCCCAAGCGCTGGTGCCGGAGTTGCCGGGCGTTTATTTGCAGAAGCAGGATTTCGAGCGGGCGGAACGGGCGTTGGCCCGTGGCCTTCTGGCGCCCAGCCGAGCGTCCATCGCCGCGGCTGACCCGGCTTATGCAGGCATGCTGCGGGAGAGGCGGCCGGCCAAAGATGCCGAGCGCGTGGAGGGCTTGAGCATGGGTGTGCGCTGATCCCGCGCACCTGCGTCCCATAAGCGGACACTTCGAGAGAGGAGTGATGCCGCAAAACTGATGAATTACAAGCGCCGTGCCCTTTGGCCCGGCGCTTGCGATTATGGAAGCAGGAATCAATGACATGGACGTAGCCCGGACCGGAGTAACGAGAAAGAAGAACATCAAGCGAGCTATCCTGGCCGTAGTGTTTGTGACGGCGGTTGGCGGACTAACCTTTTGGTTATCGACGCTCCAACCGGCGGCGGTGGCGGTGGAGGCATCGACCTTGTGGCCGGACACGGTGAAGCGGGGCCCGATGCTGCGGAATGTGCGGGGCATGGGGACACTGGTGCCGGAAGAGATCCTTTTTGTGCCGGCGATTACGGACGGGCGCGTGGATCGGATCTTCTTGCGGGCGGGTGCGGCGGTGCAGCCCGATACGGTGTTGCTGGAGTTGTCGAACCCCGAGTTGCAGTTGGCGGCGGTGGACGCGGATTGGCTGGTGAAGCAGGCGGAAGCAACGTATAAGGACTTAAAGGTAAAGTTGGAGTCGGCTCGGCTGGATCAGGAATCGACGGCGGCGCGGGTGCAGTCGGAATTGGTGCAGGCGAAGTTGACGTCGGAGCGCGATGAGGCGTTGTTGAAAATGGGGTTGAAGGCGGACTTGGAGTTTAGGCTTTCGAGGGCGAAGGCGGATGAGTTGGAGGGCCGTTACAAGATTGAGCGGCAGCGGATTGAGATTACGAAGGAGTCGGTGGAGGCGCAGCTTGGTTCGCAGCAGGTGCAGATTGAGAAGCAGAAGGCGGTGCGGGCGTTTAAGCAGCAGCAGGTGGGTCAGTTGAAGGTTCGAGCGGGGGCGGCTGGGGTGTTGCAGCAGATGTCGGTGGAGGTGGGGCAGAAGATTTTGATGGGGGCGGCGCTGGCGAAAATTGCGCAGCCGACGCGTTTGAAGGCGGAGTTGAAGATCGCCGAGACGCAGGTGAAAGAGATTGCGTTGGGGCAGCCGGCGACGGTGGATACGCGGAACGGCTTGATCCAGGGCGTGGTGTCGCGGATTGACCCGGCGGCAGTAAACGGGACAGTGACGGTGGATGTGAAGTTGACTTCAGCGCTGCCGGCGGGGGCTCGGCCGGATTTGTCAGTGGATGGGACGGTGGATTTAGAGCGGATTGCGGACGTGATGCAGATGGGGCGGCCGGTCTACGGGCAGCCGTTTTCGACCATTACGCTGTTCCGGGTGAATGCGGACGGGAAAGAGGCGCTGCGGGTACCGGTGAAGCTGGGCCGAGCATCGGTCAATTCAATCGAAGTGGTTGAGGGGCTGAAGGTCGGCGATAAGGTAATTCTCTCGGATATGTCTCAGTACGACACTCACAACCGGATACGGCTTCAATAAGGAACGGAATATGTCGACATCATTGCTGAGCATGGATGCGGTGACGAAGGTCTTTGTGACGGATGAAGTGGAGACGCACGCCTTGGCAGGCATTCATCTCCACGTGCAGAAGGGCGAGTACATCTCGATTTCGGGGCCGTCCGGCTGCGGGAAGTCGACGCTGCTGGCGATTCTGGGATTGCTCGATTCCCCGAGCGGTGGCAGCTATGTGCTGAACGGCAGGCCGGTGCAGGATTTGAAGCTGTCGGAACGGGCGCGGATCCGGAACCGGGAGATCGGGTTTATTTTTCAGGCGTTCAACCTGATCGGCGATCTGACGGTGTTCGAGAACGTGGAGCTGCCGTTGACCTATAGAGGGATGTCGGGACCGGAGCGGAAGAAGCGGGTGCAGGAGGCGCTGGAACGGGTAGGGATGCTGCATCGGCTTAAACATTACCCTTCGCAGCTTTCGGGCGGTCAGCAGCAGCGCGTGGCGGTGGCGCGGGCGCTGGCGGGGGATCCGGCGGTGTTGCTGGCGGACGAGCCGACCGGTAACCTGGATTCGCAGAACGGGGAACAGGTGATGGACTTGCTGCGCGAGTTGCACCGGGGCGGGGCGACGATTTGCATGGTGACGCATGAACCGCGGTATGCGCGCTACGCCGACCGGACGATTCGGCTTTTCGACGGACGGATTGTGGAAGAGAAGACCACGGCGCAGATGGCCGAAGAAAGTATGTAGATGGCGGCTCCGATCCTATGTCTGCGCAAGGTGGAGAAGTACGTTGAGCACGGCTTATCGAAGACGTGGATTTTGCGGCAGCTGGATTCGGACATTCAAAGAAGGCGAGTTCGTTTCGATCATGGTGCCGAGCGGGGCAGGGAAGTCGACACTGCTGCACATACTCGGCATGCACGACACCGGCTGGAAGGGCGAGTATTTTTTCGAAGGCCAAGCCATTCACAAGTTGGGTAAGAACGAACGGATGGCGCTATACAAACAATACTTGGGGTTCGTTTTTCAGAGCTACCATTTGCTGGATTCTCTGGCGGTTTACGCGAATTCGGAGGTTCGGCTGAGCTATCGCAACATCAGCAAGGCGGAGCGCCAATCGATGGTAGCTGATGTGCTGGACAGGTTCCATATTATCGGCAAGAAGGACTTGTTTCCGAATCAGCTCAGCGGGGGGGGGGCAACAGCAGTTGGCGGCCGTGGCATGAGCGGTGATTCGGAAGCCCAAGGTGATTCTGGCGGACGAGCCGACCGGAAGCCTACATTCGTCGCAGGGCGAAGAGATTATGCAGCGATTCAAGCGCTTGTACGACGAGGGCGTGACGATTGTTCAAGTGACGCACAACGAACGGAACGCGGCGGTGGGGCACCGGGTGATCGAACTGCAGGATGGATGGATCACGCGCAGTTAAGCGAATGATCCATCCATGCCTAACGAGGGTTATTTGATTTTGTAGGTGCCGTCGGCGAGCTTCTCGCGGTGGGCTTCGTGGCAGCCTTTGCAGGTGCCAGCGAGCTTGCCGAACGCGGCGCGGGCGTCGTCGCTTTTTTCGGCGGCAACAGCGGCCAAGAGGGCGGCAGCGGCGGCTTTACCGGTCATCGAGGATTGAATGGCGTCGTCGGCTTTGCGTTCCTTCCAAAACTTCTCGGTGGTGTCATAGATCTCGACGAGGGCTTGGGCGCCGGGCTTGGCGTCGACAAAGTTATTGACATCGAGGGCTTTCTTCAGCGGGCCCATCGTCTTGCCGGCTTTCTTCATGGCGGCTTCGAAGGCCTCATGGTTATCGGCGAATAGAGCGCTCGAGCCGAGCGCGAGTAATGCAAGGACTAACAAGTTTTTCATGCGAACTCTCCTGATGTGGTTTTGAATCCCCGAATAAGCATACCCGTATCAATCCCTACTTTTCCACTACGATTCCTTGGAGCCAAAAATCGAGGCCCTGCGACTGCTGGCAGACGGTAGCGCGGATGCGCTGGCCGACGGCCAATTTGGCGAATTCAGCCGGGTCCTTAATCGGGAATTCCATGGTCATGGATTCCATGAAGCCGGGAATCGTTTCGTGGTGGATTAGGGCGATACGGTCGGCGGGCTGGAGGGCTTTGACGGTGCCGCGGAGCGAATAGAACTTTACGGTCTTGGGCGGGGTGCAGGCGGCCAGCGGCGCCAGAAGCAGCACGAGTCGACGGGGAACGCGGCTAGCGAGTATGAACGGGCTCAGCATAAAGAAGATCGCCGGTGACGCCGTCGAAGTATTGGATCACGGCGTGCGGGCGGGGGTAGGCGACCCAACGTTCGCGGCCATCCGGACCCGGGTTTTGAAACACGTTGTTGATTTGAGCGACCGCGTAGATCGGTCTCCAGCGCAGTCGGGTGGGGACGTCGTTGCGGACGAAGCTGGACCAGCGAATGTCACACTTACGGCCGCGGGAGTTGAACTCGCCGTTGTAGGGGCGGCTGCCTTCGCTGATCAGGGGATGGTTCTGTGAGTTGTGGGGGCCGGCGGCGAACTCCCAAACGCGTTCGGTGACTTTCACGGCAAAACTGTTGTGCAGGTCGCCGGTCATCACCATCACGGGTTTGCCGAGGCCTTCCCAGAAGCGAATCAGCTCTTCACGTTCGGCCAGGAAGGCGGTCCAGGCGTCGTCCTTGCCGGCGATGGGGTCGGTGGAGCCGGGGGAGCCGACGTGGGGGATCATGAGGTTGACCGTGGAGGCGAGAAAGAAGAAGTCGGCGTCGCTCTTGGCCATCGACTCTTTCAGCCAGGCATGTTGCGTTTTGCCTAGCATCAGGGGGCCGGGGCG
This sequence comes from Acidobacteriota bacterium, assembly GCA_947505565.1. Lineage (GTDB taxonomy): Bacteria > Acidobacteriota > Terriglobia > Bryobacterales > Bryobacteraceae. Next base: position 4,635 of record CANNLB010000354.1, read on the forward strand.
CTCCGGATGGGGGACATCGTGC
>CANNLB010000355.1 GCA_947505565.1 Acidobacteriota bacterium
CCAACTCGAAGCCCACCCCCCCACCACGCTCTTGATTCACGGCTTCGCCCTTGCCCTGCGAGAAGACCTCGAGCTGCTTAGCCCAGCGGCCCGCCAGTCGAACGGTGCGCTTTCAGCCATCCCGTCTATCCTCGGCGAGTCTCGCATCTCCTGGCGCATCCTACCTACTACGGAAGGCTCGAGCATCCAACTCCTGTTTGTGAGCGAACCGGTCCCCACCGGCCCTCCCCAGCGCATCCTCGTCGTCGACGACGAGGATGGCATTCGCACCCTCGTCCGGAAAGTCCTTGAACGCAACGGCTTTCAAGTCAGTGAAGCCGACTCCGGCGAAACCGCGCTCGCCCTGCTCGGTACCGACCCGACGCCCATTGACCTGCTCATCAGTGACATGATGATGCCCGGCATGGGAGGCCGCGCTCTTGCGACTCAGATCGCAAACATTCGCCCCGGCACCCGCACTCTTTTCATCTCCGGTTACACCGAGGACGCCGATGTTCAATCCGGACGCCTCGCCCCGGGTACGGCCTTCCTCGCCAAGCCATTCCAACACTCCGCGCTCGTCGACGCCGTCAACCGCCTGCTGTCAGCGTCTTAGCCCGCACCACCTTTCGGCCCTCGATCCGCCAACCGCCGGCCAGCAGCAATCGTAACGCCTCACTGTAAATCCGGTGCTCCTCACGCAGAATCCGCGCCGAAAGGGCATCTACCGTATCCCCGTCTTCCACCGGCACCGTCGCCTGCATCACAATCGGCCCATGGTCCAGGTGTTCATCAACAAAGTGAACCGTACAACCCGTCACCTTTACGCCGTAAGCAAACGCCTGATGCTGCGCGTCCAGCCCCGGAAACGCCGGCAGCAAGGACGGGTGAATATTTAAAATCCGCTCCGGAAACGCCCGAATGAAGTCGGCGGTCAAAATTCGCATATAACCGGCGAGGATCACCCACTCCACGTTGTGCGCCCGCAGCACGGCAATCAGACTCCGGTCATACTCCGGCCGCTCCACTCCACGCGAAGGCAACGCCACTGCGGACAACCCAAGTCGACGCGCGGCGTCCAAACCCGGCGCATCCGCCCGATTCGACACCACCACCGCAATCTCGGCCCCGAGCTTGACCTGGCCGATCTGCTCCGCAATCGCCTCGAAATTCGAACCGCGGCCGGAGAGAACGATTCCTAACCGGGTCATACGTAACGGACGCGGGCGCCCCGCCGTACCGGAATCACCGAACCCATCCGGAAGTTCGGCTCCTTCATCGCGTTCAGAATCGTCGCCGCCTTCGCCGCGTGTTTCGCGCCAACGCAAAGGATCATCCCGACCCCTAAGTTAAAGGTGCGCCGATAGTCTTCCTCCGGAATATTACCCAACTCCCGCAGATGTTCAAACAACGGCGGCACCGTCCACGACTGCAAGTCAATCTCCACCCCAAAACCCTTCGGCAGCATCCGGGGAGTATTGTCGCTGATCCCGCCACCCGTGATATGCGCCGCCCCTTTCAGGATCTTCGCCTTGACCAGTGCTTGTATCGCCGCCAAATAACTCCGGTGCACCTTCAACAACGCATCCGCCACCGTCATCCCTAAAACGTCCACGCGCTGATCCGGCCGATAACCCGCCACTTCAAAAAGCAGCTTCCGTGCCAACGAATAGCCGTTCGTGTGCAATCCCGTCGAAGGTAGTCCGATCAGGACATCTCCCGCCTCCACCGTCTTGCCGTTGAGCATCTTATCGCTCTCCACCGCTCCCACAATGAAACCCGCCAGATCGTACTCACCCGGTAGATACATCCCCGGCATCTCCGCCGTCTCCCCGCCAATCAACGCGCAGCCATTGGCCTTGCAACCCCGTGCAATGCCCTTCACAACGTCGCCGGCGATCACAGCTTCCAACTTTCCCACCGCAAAATAGTCCAGGAAAAAAAGCGGCACCGCCCCCTGCACCGCAATGTCGTTGACGCAGTGGTTCACCAAGTCCTCGCCCACTGTGTCATGACGGCCGGTGACAAAAGCTACTTTCAGCTTCGTCCCCACCCCGTCCGCTGAACTGATCAGCACCGGCTTCTTCCAGCCCTGCAACAGATATCCAGCCCCAAAGGAGCCTATATCCGTCTTCACAGACTGCGTGAACGTCTTGCGGGCGTGCGATCGAATCAGCGCTACCGCGCGATCCGCCTCGTCAATATCAACTCCCGCGTCTTTATACTCAATCGGTTTCGAACTTGCCATGGGATACGAAGACCTTTAGGTTACCGTAAACAGACTATTCGATAATTCCGCGCCACGCATTTCCCCTCTCGTCGCAGAACAAAATCCCGCAGCTGTCCGACATCCCAGAGATCGTTCTGCCATGCTGATTGCAAAATCGGTACCGGATTACGTTGTCCCCTTGCGGCTCCGCCGTCCCGTTCCACTCCTCCCTACACTCGTCCCGCAGCCGCACAAACTCCCCGGCCCCAACCCAAACAAGGCACCCCCGCCCCGCACGCGTGGAAACAGCCCGCACGCGTGGAAACAGATAGTAGGCGCTCGGCTCTGCAGTAGAACCCTGCTTGCGACCGTAGAGCATGCCCTGATTCTCCTCCCCATTCGACCGAAATACTATCCGGCGAAACCCCGACAGGTGCGCAGAGCCCCACCCTATACGATCTTCGGACGGATCACCGCCACACCAATCCCTCCCAGAACTTTCTGCAATTCCGCATACTGCTCCTCGCGCTCAAACAAACCAACAATCGCTCCCCCCGATCCCGCAAAATTCGCCGATGCCCCGCAACGACGCGCCCGCTCGATCATCTCCAAGTTCCCCTCACCGATCTGATACAGCTTAGTCCGTAAATCAAAATTCGCATCAATCAACTTATGCAGGGTCGCGCGGTCGCCCGCGAGCAAAGCCTCCCGGCCCCGCTCCGCATACGATGCCCACATTGTCATTGCCCCTACCACCGCCGACTCTCCGCGTCGCCACCTGTCCCGTACGTTGTTATGGAATAGTTCGGTGCCTTCACTCAGGGAGGTACGGTACGCAACATACACCCGATCGAGCAGTCCCGGGTCCAGCGACTCATACCTCCCATATCCCTGCCGCTTCATCAACTCCTCATCGAAGTCCATATAAACAACCCCGCCGTAGGATTGAATCACCCGATCTTGCAACCCCGCACTCACTCCTAATTCGCGCGTCTCGGCCTCCAGCACCAAGTTTGCCTGAATCGGCAACGGAATCTCGATCCCGTAGTAAATCAAAAGCGCCCGCAGCGCCGCCGTGATAATCGCGCTGCTCCCCCCCATCCCCAACCGCAACGGTACCGTCGACTCGTACTCCAACGTGAAGTTCCGCTCGGGTAGTTCAATGTCGTGCTCCTTGCAGTACTCAAGGAACCGCATGAGCAATGCCTGTACGATCCTGATCCCGCCGTAGTAGCCCCGCCAACGAGTCGAACGATACAAATCGTCCAGATTATCGAACACCGGAAGATCCGACTTAGCAGCCTTGATTTCCAACCGTGCGCTGGGATAGAGCAACACCCGTGCCCTGAAATTGCGCACCAACAGCGAGATCGTTTTCCCAAAATAACCATCGCTTGGATTGCCCAATAGGCCCGCCCGCGCGTAAGCGTAGGTTTCAATCATAAGGCCTCCATCTTGCCTTGCCGCACTGTCGCGACGCAAGCGGCAGCGTCATACTGACAATTATGCGTGCATTAATCCAACGAGTGTTGAAAGCCGAAATCTCCGTCGAAGGGCAGGTCGTGGGCTCCATCGGATCCGGCTTGCTGGTCTTTCTCGGGGTTGGAAAAGGGGATACCCCAAATGAAGCAGACTACTTGCTCGACAAGATCCTCCACCTCCGCATTTTTTCGGATGAACACTCCCTTATGAATCGTAACCTTCTGGACGTGGGTGGCGCCTTACTGGTCGCTTCGCAGTTCACTCTCTACGCCAGTACTCGCAAGGGCAGAAGACCCAGCTTCGAACTCGCCGCTCCGCCAGACTTAGCCAAACAGCTTTACGAATACTTCCTCCTCCAAGCCTCTAAATCAGGAGTCTATTTGCAGGCCGGAATATTCCAGGCGTCGATGTCTGTCTCGCTTCTGAACGACGGCCCCGTAACTCTCCTAATCGACACTCTTGACAATTGCAAAACTAAGGTTGACAGTAAGAGGTAGAGTATGACAAATACAACTCTTCTACTTGACAACATCGCGCTCTATCAAGCGGCTCTAGAAGGCTTAGAGCTACAGAAGCAGCGCGTAGAAGATCAGATCCGTCAGGTCCGTGAAGTTCTCAGCGGAAGTCGGGTCGCTGCACCTCAGTCGGAGGCTGCTCCTGCCGCAGCCCCAAGCAAGAAAGAGAAGAAAGTCAAAGCCGTCCCTTCCGCCGGGAAGAAACGCAAACGGACCCTCAGCGAAGAAGCTCGGACCCGGATTGCGGAAGCTCAAAAGAAGCGCTGGGAAACCTTCCGCGCTGCCCAGAACAAGTAGCTTTCACTTCTTACTCCCTTTCAACCACGTGCCAGCGATAGCGGCTCACAATCTCACCGATTGGCCCGTTATCGCCGGAGCGTCCCCCCTCAAAAAATACCGCCCGCTCCGCTATCCCCTCCGCAAACCCGATATCATGGGTCGCCACCACCTTCGCC
>CANNLB010000356.1 GCA_947505565.1 Acidobacteriota bacterium
CCCCATGCGTCAGAGGCACCGTCGTCATCTGCCGCAGCTTCGGCAAGTCCTGATGGGCATGCTCATCGCGAACCGGGTCTTCGACAAAATACGGCTCAAACTCCTCGATCAGCTTGCACGCCCGCAACGCGTCGGCATAGTCAAACCGCTGGTGAAAATCGATGCACCAGTCGCCGTCCGTCCCCACGCCCTCGCGCACGGCCTTGCAGTCCTGCGCCACCTTCCTTACCCGCTCGTGGGTGTTGTAAACGCCGCCCGACGGCGTATCGCCCGCCCCCATCCGAAACGCTCGATAGCCCGCGTCGATCGTTGCCCGCGCCCGATCCCGCAGCGTCAGCGGCGGTGACCCCGCCGACCGCGGCGCTCCGCCCGTCGCATAGCATTCCAAGTGGTTCCGCACCGCCCCGCCCAGCAGATCATGCACCGGCAACCCCAGCGCCTTGCCCTTCAAATCCCACAGAGCCAAGTCCATCGCGCCCTGCGCATGAATCTTCTCGCGCCCCGGCGGGTAGAACCACGCGATATACATCTCCTGCCACAACGCCTCAATCCGAAACGGGTTCTGGCCAATCAGCGTTCCGGCGCACTGCTCGAGCGTATCCTTCTTGCCGCCCTCGCCAATGCCCACGAGTCCGTTGTCCGTCTCCACCGTCACCAGCATGTTGCTCTGGGCGAAGGTCTGGTTCACGTTCGGCGGCTCATAGATCCGCACCCGTTTCACTTTGATCTTGGGCAGCGCGGCCTCTGCCGCACCCGCTCCGGCCACTGCCGACAAAAACATCCGTCTCGATATCATCGGGCCAGTCTATAGGCCGCGCACCGCCACGTCAAACCACCGGGTGTTCACTATCCCCTTCCGCTGCATCTGCACCCACAGCCGATACCGCCCCGGCCGCGGAAAGATCACGTTGAATTGCACCGTCGGCGAGATCTCCGGCTGATACTCCCACTGCGGATGCACATGCACCATATCCAGCAAATCCTCGCTCGCGACCAGCAAATGCCCCCATGCGCCCAACCACGGCTCCAACCCCTCCGCCGGGTCCACGTCGAAGAACAGCATCGTCTTCTGCCCCGCAATCGGCTGCGCCGGTTCCGGCCGCAACTTCACCCCCATGTTGCCCTTCGCCTCCGGAATCGTCACCTTCGGCCCCGCCGCCACCAGCACCGTCTTTGCAATCAACTGCGGCGTCCCCCCCGCCGGATAGAAGTCCGCCAACACCCGATACATCCCGCCCTCCGGCAGCAGCACCGCCAACCGAAACGACCCGTCCACCAACCGTTCCGGATGCTCATGCGCGTAGAACGTCAGGTCCTCGCTGACAACAAACAGATGGAACAACTTCTCGTGAATCTCGTTGAACATCACGACCGGCTTGCCCGTCTTTGGGTCCATCACCCGGAACGTCAGCAGCACCGTCCGTCCCGCCGCCGGCCGCTCCGGCACCGTGCTCATCGCCACCCGATATTCCACCGGGTCCGGCAATCCGGCCTCTAACTTCATCCCGCAGCGCGGGCACTTCCCCGGACCCTTCGACCGAACCTCCGGGTCCATCGGGCACAAGAAATCCACCTCTTGTGCCCCTGCGCACAGCGCCATGCCGAGCAGAAGAATTACCCGGATCACACCGGCTCAAACGGCCAACGAGCCGTCGTGGTGAAGCCGCCATCGGAAGCAATGCACTGCCCCGTTACATAGTTCGATGCCGGCGCGGAAAGAAACACGGCCAAGCCCGCGATGTCCTCCGGCGTCCCCGCCTGCGGAATCGATTGCACCCCTTGCAACCAGCCATGCATCACCGGAGCCTGCCACATGTCCCGATTGATGTCGGTGATGATGAACCCCGGCGCGATGCAGTTCACCTGAATATTGTGCGCCCCCCACTCCGCCGCCAACACCCGCGTCAGCCCCGCAATGCCGGCCTTCGAGATCGCATACACGCTCAGATACGGCACCCCGTGCGTCGACATCAAGCTGCCGATGTTGATGATCTTGCCCCCGGTCCCGCGCTCCACCATCCCTTTGCCGACGAGCTGCGTCAGCTCGAAAATGCTATGCAGGTTGGTCTGCAGAATCAGGTCATACTCTTCCCGCGAGTAGTCTTCCATGTGCCGCCGCGCGTTCCGCCCCGCGACGTTGATCAGAATGTCCGCCTTGTCCGCGAACGCCTTGCCCACGGCCTGAATCGATTCGCGGCTCTCCATGTCGAGCGCTACGGCCTCGGCCGAATAGCCGGCCGCGTTCAACGCATCGGCCTCCGCCTGCAGCTTTTCCATCGACCGCGAAGCCAACACGGTATGCGCTCCGGCGGCCGCGATCTCTTTCGCAATCGCCAAGCCAATGCCGCGGCTCGCGCCAGCAATCAGGGCCGTCTTGCCCTTCAATGAGAATAAGGATTCGAGTGACATTTAGGTCGTCCGAAGATATCGCGAAGTCCGCTGCAGCACAACCAGCGCTCCCAGGTACAGCAGTCCGCCCACCAGCAGCGTCTCCCGCAATCCCAGGTAGATCGCCAGGAAAATCGCCCCGGCCGAACCCAGCACGCTCGACGCCGCGTTCAAGCTCCAAGCCCAACGCACCGACGGCTTATGGAACTGTTCCAAACGAGATAGCCCCTGCGGAAACGGCATGCCCATAAAGAAGGCCGCCGGCGCAATCATCAGCGTCGTAATTGCCATCTTCGCCGCCAGCGGCAGACCCACCAGTGCCGAAGTCACCGGCGCGGCGGACAGCGCCAGCAGCAGCACGAACAGACTCACAAGCCCGAGCACCCCGCATAGCTTCCGATCGTTCTCGCCCACCAGCTTCCGGCTCAAAAAGCTTCCCAACCCACTGAAGACCAGCATCGAGAAGATGATCACGGTCAGTGCGTATGTCGGATGCCCCAGGAACAATACGAACTTCTGAATGAGAGCCACCTGGATCAGAATGTACCCCACGCCGATGCACAGGAAGTAGAGCAGGAACTGCAATACGCCCTTCTCCCGCGGCAGTTTCGTGCCCAGCACGAGCGGCGGCATCGCCAAAATCACGAATGTCGCCAGCAGGCTGATGCCCACGAGCGAGAACAGCAACGGCACCGCCTTGTTGATCTTGTAGTCCGCGCTCTTGCCCTCCGGGCTCGTCAGAAAGCTCCACAGGTCCCGCGGTTGCACGGTATAGAAGAAGAACGGCCGGTTGTCGTCCACCGTCGAGATATCAAACGGGTAACTCGAGATGTAGTCCTTCAAATCGGGCAGCGTCAGCACCTTCACGAACGGGTTGTCCTTCGTCGTGCCCGGCAAGTAAACGACTTCGAGCTTGGCCTCGGCCACAATCAGCTTCGCCCGCTCCACGTCCATCTCCAAGAACGGCTTCCGCGCAATCAGTACCGTATCGCGCGCGCCCCAGCCCTGCGTCGATCCTTCGCGGACCACCATCACGTGCTTGGCGTAATCCTTCTCGCCCAACCGTCCCAAAGCGTCTCGCGCCAAAGTCAACAGCCGAACCGATTCCCGCGGCGGCTCAAAGCCCCAGCGCGTGATAGCCAGCACCCCGTCGTCGGTCAAATGGCTCAAGTAATCATAGAAAGCATCGGTCGTATAAAGATTGTTCTCGGACAGCGCAAACGCCCCCGCCGCGGTCGATGCCCAAGTGTCGACGAGCGTCGCCTGCAATACCTGATACTTCTCCGGCGACCGCCGGATGAAGGCCCGCCCATCTTCTTCCACGATCCGGATCTCCGGCCGCTTATAGAGTCCCCGCGAGAAATCCAGGAACTTCTCCCGCATCACCGTCGTAGCGATGATCGGGTTGATCTCAACTCCCGTAATGTCCTTGCTGCCCGTCGCGATTGCCCGAGAAACGTCCCATCCGCCGCCCGGTCCGATAATCAGCGTCTTCGCCCCGGGGCGCATCTTGTACGGGAACGCCGGCCCCTGCAGCGTCAGATCCTTCTTCTCGCCCTCGGACAGGTTCGCAAAGTCGAAGTTCGCAATGCCCGTTGAAGCGTCCGCGTCGATCACCACCTGCAGCTGCCCGCTCTCCCGCTCCTTCGCCACCGCGATCCGCGAGAAGCTGTTCCACTTCACGAAAACCTCGTTGTCGAGCGTCTGGCCCTTGGCGTACTTCACGTCGATGATCGGCGACTTCGCATTCGCCACGATGAGCACCACCAGAAGCAAAGCCATCGCGACCGCCGCCGCCCGCATCTGCCGCGCTCCGGCTAAGTTGTACCAGACCGCCGAACCCACCGCGAACAGGATCGCCGCCGCGATCACCGTGTTCGGTCCCCCGAACGTGTTCAGTAGCGGGATCAGCAACAGGCAGCCTCCCGCCGCGCCCAGCAAGTCGAAGAAGTAGACCTTGTCGATACGCTCCATCGTCTCTGAGATCGCGAGCGACACGATGGCTCCCGCGATGAAGAAGGGCAGGGCGCTGAGGAAGTAGACCGCCGCCAGAGTCGTGTTCGACAGCTCCGTCCCCCGCGTCAGAATGAAGATCAGCGTGACCAGCGGCACCACCGCGTTCACCGCCGACAGGAAGCCGAGCTTCTGGAACATCGTCCCCGGTCGAGCCGCTACAACGTACGAGAACACCCCTCCAGCGCCCAGGCCGAACAGCGCGATGGAGATGGCCAGAAACGCAAAGTGGTAGTAGA
>CANNLB010000357.1 GCA_947505565.1 Acidobacteriota bacterium
CCGGATGGAGCGGTTGTTGGAGGTCGAGAAGCGGATTAAACCTGCGCTGCGAGAGGGCGCGTTTAAGCGGTTTTTATTTGCGCCCCACCCGATGCTGGATAATTTTCCGCCAGCGGACCTCTTGCAGAGTGGGTACAGTTTTCAGCGTTTGTTGGGCTTCGTGGAGAATGCGCTGGGCGGGGACGTGTCGTAGTGGGAGCTACGTATGGTAATTTGTGAGCAGGAATGCGATACTCCACAATTTTGTTGATTGGTGTTTTTGGGGCGGCGAGCGCTTGGGCGCAGGTGGCTCCTGGTAAGGAAGTGCAGGGGCGGCCGGCGCGGCCGAGTCCGGCGGATTATCAGGCGAAAGCCGTCGCCGGCACCGTGACGATTGCCGCCGATTTTGTGGGGCATTCGGTGCCTACGGACCAGAATCCTCTGACGACCGAGGATTATGTGGTGGCCGAGGTGGCGTTTTTTGGCCCGGACGGGGCTCGCTTGACGTTGGCGGCGTCCGAGTTTTCGATTCGGATAAATGGAAAGAAGACGCCGACCCCGAGCCAGCCGTATGGGTTTGTTTTGAAGACGTTGAAAGACCCGGAGTGGGTGCCCCCGGCTCCTCCAGAAGGGAGCGGCGGGAAATCGAAGGGCGGCTTGAGCAGCGGCGGCGGGGGAGCGGCGGGCGATCCGAAACCGGCTGAGCCGAAGATGCCGTTTCCGCTGAAGCGGCTGATGGAACAGAAGGCCCAGAAATCGGCGCTGCCGGAAGGGGACCGTGCGCTGCCGCAGGGCGGGTTAGTGTTTTTTTCGTATCGCGGCAAAGACAGCGGGATTAAGCAACTTGAACTCATCTATGAGGGACCGGCGGGTAAGGCCGTATTGACCTTCGAGTTTTAGGCTTCAGTAGTCGAAGACGCAACTCTGCTTGCCTGGTTCGGCGACGTGGAGGCGGATTTTCAGGCCGCGCTGGGCGAGTGCCTGTTCGGCCATCTGCTCGACGAGGGTGGGGTAGTTATTGTGCTCGCTGAGGTGGCCGAGGATGAGAGTGGAGACCGACGAGTCCATGTCGGTGGTGATGAATTCGAAGGCGGCGTCGTTTGAGAGATGCCCCTTACGGCCCATGATGCGCTGTTTGATCGACCATGGGTAGGGGCCGACTTTGAGCATCTCCAGGTTGTGGTTTGATTCGAGCAGCAGGGCGTCGACTCCGCGAAGGTGCATCTTGATGGAATCGGGGACGTAGCCGAGATCGGTGACGACAGCACAACTGACGCCCTGCGAGCGGACGACGTAGCCGACGGGGTCGATGGCGTCGTGGGGGATGGTGAAGGAGCCGATGTCGAGGTCGCCGATGGTAAAGCCGGTGCCGGCCTGAAAAGTCTGGCGAGGCGAAGGGATGCCTTCCCAGTCGATGGCGGTTTCGGTGAGATGGGTGAGGTAGATGGGCTTCTTGTACTTGCGGGAGAAGACCCCTAGGCCGGTGACGTGATCGCTGTGTTCGTGGGTGACGAGAATGGCGTCGAGGTTGGCGGGATCTTCGCCGATGGCGAACAGACGGGCTTCCATTTCGCGACGGCTGAGGCCGATATCGACGACGACGCGGGTGCGATCGGTGCCGATGAAGATGGCGTTACCGGAACTGGATGAGGCCAGCACACAGAGCTTAAGAATGGCGATACTCCAAACCCCTTATGATAACCGGATGAAGATCACAAAGGTCGAGGCGCTGTACTTGCGGCAGCCGGAAGTAAAGGATCAGTGCGATAGCGGACAGGATGCGGTGATTGTCCGGGTGGAGACGGACGCGGGGATCACGGGTTTGGGGGAAGTGGACTCGGCACCATTGGCCGTGAAGGGGGCGATCGAAGGGCCGTATTCGCACTCGATCACGAGCGGGCTGGGGGAGTTGCTGATCGGCGAGGATCCGTTTGAAACCGAGTATTTGTGGCACAAGATGTACAAGGCGAATTCGTACTGCGGGCGGCGAGGGATTCTGATCCACGCCATTAGCGGTATTGATTTAGCGCTGTGGGATATCAAGGGAAAAGCATTGGGGCTGCCGGTCTGGAAGTTGTTGGGCGGTGGGTTCCACAAGAAAATTCGGTGTTACGCGTCGAATTTATTTGGGGCGACGCCGGGGCGGACGGAGGAGATTGGGCGGCGGTTGGTGGACGAAGGGTTTGGGGCAGTGAAGTTTGGTTGGCATCCGATGGGGGAGTCGCGGGAGTTGGATGAGGCTCTTGTGCGGGCGGCGCGTCGCGGGTTGGGGGCGGGGCCTGATTTGATGATTGACGCGGGTTTGGTGTGGGACGCGAAGACGGCGTTGCAGCGGGCGAATGCATTTGCGGCGGAAGATGTTTTTTGGCTGGAAGAGCCGCTGCGGGCGGACGATTATGCGGGGTATCGGAAGCTGGCAGGGGCGACGCCGTTGCGGATTGCGGCGGGTGAGCATGAGAGCGAGCGGCAGAGTTTTGTGCAGTTGATGGACGAGGGGCAGGTGGACGTGGTGCAGGTGGATTTGACGCGGTGCGGCGGTTTCACGGAGGCGATGAAGATTGCGGCGTTGGCGTATGATCGGGGCCTGCCGGTGGCGAACCATGGCTTCTCGACGTACTTGAATGTGACGGCGGCGTTGCATTGGCTGAACGCGATTCCGAATGGATTGATCTGCGAGTTTGTGGCCGAGGAGTCGACGAACTTGCGGGAGCAGATTACGCGGCAGAAGCTGCGGGCGGTGGACGGGTACTTGGCCATTCCGGAGGCGCCGGGGCTCGGAATTGATTTGGATGAAGACGCTGTAAGCCGGCTCCGTATACTCTGAGTGCACTTTTGTGAGAGGTTTGTGACAGGTGTGGCACTAGTCAGCATACCTATGGCTGTCACTAAGCCTCGCAACCGGTTGGTTAACTTCCGGGTCAGCGAAGAAGAATTCCAGAACTTGCGTGATGCTTGCCTGTCAGGCGGAGCCCGCAGTATCTCAGACTTTGCGCGGTCGGCGGTGCTGAACACTTTCAGCGGCACTGCTGAAGTGGAGGGATTGTTAAAAGTCCGATTGACAACAATTGATCAGAAGATGGATGACTTAGATTCGAGTTTGCGGACGTTAATAGTCCGCATGAATCCTCCCGCCTCGCAGGCGGCTCTCGATGTGGTCGAAGAGCGCCTGCTGCACCATCATCATTCCTAGCCCAAAGGCGGCTATAGCCCGGGAGCGGCGACGCGCTCGGGCACGAGTTGCTGGGTTGGATCGATGCGGGTGTAAATGTAAGCGCTGAGAAGTAACATACAGGCTAAGGGGAAGAGGGCCTTGTTGTAATCGCCATCGAACCAGGTGACGAGGTAGCCGAAAAGGACGGAGCTGGAGAAGCTACCGAGTTGGCCGGCCATGTTCATGCTGCCGCTGACGGCTCCGGAGTACTTGCGGCCGATATCCATGCAGATGGCCCAGGAGACGGGGAGCATGCAGTCCATGCAGCCATAGCCGAGGGCGAGGCAGATGGCGGAGGTTCGGCTATCGGCGACCTGGGTGGCTGAAATCATGAAAATGCCGGAGAGGGCGAGGCCGGTGGCCCCGATCGCGCAGCGGCCGATTTTGAGGCCGTGGGATTTGACGAGGCGGTCGCTGAGCCAGCCGCCGAAGAAGTTACCGCAGGCACCGAAGAGGAAGGGCAAGGTGGCCCAGAGGGTCATCTCTCTTTCGGAGAAGCCGCGGCCTTTTTGGAGATAAGTGGATAGCCAGCTGAGATAGAAGTACGAGCCCCAGCAGTAGGTGTGATACATCAGGAGCAGGGTGATGAAATTACGGCTTCTGAGGACTTGGGCCCAGGGTAAGCTGACGTGAGCCTCGGCGATTTTGGGGGTGCCGATGAAGGCGAGTTCTTCGGCGGAGATGCCGACTTTTTCGCGGGGATTATCGCGGAAGTAGGTCCACCAGAGCAGGCACCAAATCGCGCCGACGAGTCCATAGATGTAAAAAGCGGTCCGCCAGCCGTACTGGGAGGCGATCCAGATCGTCAACAGGGGGGCGGTGGCCCCGCCGAGGCGGGCGGCCATCCATGAAATGCCGGAGGCTTTGGCGCGTTCGACGGGCGGGAACCAGCGGGAGATGCTGACGGCGATGTTTGGGTACGCTCCGGCTTCTCCGGCCCCGAAGAAGAAGCGAACGACGAGAAGGACGAAGTAGTTGGAAACGGCTCCGGTGGCGATGGTGAAGGCGGACCACCAGAGAACGATGCGGGTGACGGTGCGGCGTGGGCCATACTTGTCGCCCCAGGCCCCGGTGGGGATTTCGAAGACGGCGTAGGAGAGCGTGAAGAGGCCGACGACCCAGCCCCACATTTTTGGCGTGAGGCCGAGATCTTCCTGCATCCGCACCCCGAGGACGGAGATGCAGACGCGGTCGAGATAGGTGATCATCGACAGGAGGAAGAGGAGGCCGAGCATCCGGTAGCGATAGGGCATAGACCGCTATTGTTTCATATGTTGAACGCGTTCAGGAAGGCGGGGTCTGTGGCGGTTTCGCAATTGGATTTGGGTGTGGCAGCAAAGTGATAATGGGCTCATCCGCACTTTTGGTGCAGGACAGCAGGCTAAATCATTCCCCAGCGGAAATGTTTTAAGCTTTGGAGGCCATGGCACCTCCCCCAAGCCATTC
>CANNLB010000358.1 GCA_947505565.1 Acidobacteriota bacterium
AGGTTTACGCTTACTCGACCATCTCGCAGTTGGGCTTCATGTTCCTGGCAGTCGGCTCCGGGGCTTATGCCGCCGCGGTGTTCCACTTGGTCACTCACGCGTTCTTTAAGGCGCTGCTGTTTCTCGGTTCCGGTTCTGTCATTCATGCCCTGGATGGCGAGCAGGACATGCGGCAGATGGGCGGATTGCGGGGCAAGTTGCCGATCACGTTTTTCACGCTGCTGATGGGCGCGCTGGCCATCGCAGGCTTCCCGTTTTTCTCGGGTTGGTATTCGAAGGAAGCCATTTTGGCTTCCGTTTACGCCCACTCGCCGTGGATGTTCTGGGTGGCGGTGCTGACGGCGATGATGACGGCCTTCTACGTGTTCCGGACCATTTTCCTGACGTTTTTTGGTGAGTATAAGGGACGTGCGCACCCGCACGAATCGCCGGTGATCATGTGGGGGCCGCTGGCGGCTCTTGCGGTGCTCTCGGTGGTTGGCGGGTTTGTCTTCAACGTCCCCCACTTCCTGGAAAACGTGCTTCCGGCGCAGGCGCATGGCCACGATATTTCGCTGGAAATCATTGGTTCCATCGCCGGCCTGGTCGGGATCGGATTCAGCTACTTCTTCTACATCGTTAGCCCCGGGCTAGGGGATGCTTTTGCGAGTTCTTTTTCGGGCCTCTACAACTTGGTCTACAACAAGTACTTCGTCGATGAAACCTACGATGCGGCCCTTGTCCATCCCATCACTCGGACCTCGCGCCACTTCCTGTGGCGGGTTTTTGATCAAGGGGTGATCGATGAAGGGATGGTGCACGGCGCGGTGAGTGGCGCGATGGGTTTGGGACGCCTCTTCCGGTTGCTGCAGGGCGGTATAGTGCGGAATTATGCGGCTTGGGTTGTGTTGGGAGCCGTCTCCATTTTCTCGGCCTTTGCGTTGTTAGGAGGTGCCCGATGAACATCCTCGCGGTGCTTCTGTTTCTGCCGTTGCTCGGTTTTGTGGCGGCGCTGGTGTTGCCGGCTGCGGTGACCAAACGCTTCGTCTTGGTGTTTTCGCTTCTTATTTTCGGCGTTTCGCTGTTGCTGATCGGTACGGTTCAACTGCGCCCGGCGGCAATGAGTTGGGTTACCGATACTGCTTGGATCGATACGCCGGCGATCCGCTTTCACATCGGCCTGGATGCGACCAGCCTCTGGCTTGTCATTCTGACGACCTTCCTCGTCCCCGTTGCCGCATACCTCTCGCAGCGTACGATTCTGCATCGGCCGAAGGAGTTTTTTGCCTATCTTCTGCTGCTGGAGTTCGGGCTGATCGGGGTGTTTTCCTCGCTCGACCTGTTTCTGTACTACGTCTTCTGGGAAGTCGTGCTGGTGCCGATGTATTTCCTGATCGGCGTCTGGGGTGGTCCGAATCGGATCTACGCGGCCACGAAATTTTTCGTCTACACGATGGCGGGGTCGATGCTGATGTTGGTGGCGATCCTGTTTATCTACACGAAGGCCGGGACCTTCGACCTGCCGGCGATTCTATTGCAGATGGAAATGGGCAAGATTAGCTTCAGCCAGACCGAGGAGTTGGCTCTGTTTTTGGCGTTCTTCCTCGCCTTTGCCGTGAAGGTTCCGATTTTTCCGCTTCATACTTGGTTGCCCGATGCTTACGCCGAGGCGCCGACCGGGGCCACGCTGCTGATGGCGGCGGTGCTATCGAAAATGGGCACTTATAGCCTGCTTCGCTTCAACCTGAATCTGTTCCCGCGGGCTTCGCACGATTGCGCGCCGTGGATCGTGACCCTCGCCATCATCGGAATTGTCTACGGGGCGCTGGTTGCGCTCGTGCAGCCGAACATGAAACGGTTGGTGGCTTACTCTTCGATCAGCCATTTGGGCTTCGTCGTCCTCGGGCTTTTTTCAGGGAATCAGTTTGGCTTGGACGGGGCGGTTTATCAGATGCTGTGTCATGCTATTTCGACCGGCGCGCTCTTCATTCTGATCGGCTACCTGGAGGAGCGGAACAAGTCGCTGGAGATCGTCGATTTCGGCGGAATTGCGACGCCGGCTCCGAACTTTGCGGCGGTTTTTTTGGTCGCGACGCTGGCTTCGATTGGGCTCCCGTTGCTCAATAACTTTGTCGGCGAGTTTTTGATTTTGCAGGGTGCGGCGCAGGCGAACATCTGGTGGGCGGCATTTGCCGCGCTGGGTGTGGTGTTGTCGGCCTGCTACATGCTGTGGTTCTACCAGCGGACGTTTTTCGGCGAAGCGAAGATGCAGATGGCCGATCTCGCCCCGCGCGAGTGGATCACGATTACTCCGCTGCTCGTCCTGATGCTGTGGATGGGCATCTTTACCCAGACCTGGCTGCCTGGCATCTCTGCCTCGAATAAAGTGCTTCTCGACCGAACCATGTCCAAAACTGTAGCCATGGAGGTGACCAAGTGAACCCCGCGGCTTTCTATCCCACCTCTACCGACATTCTTCGTTTTCTTCCCGAACTGATTTTGACGATCGGCGGCGTCGTGCTGCTGGTTCTGGAAGCGCTGACCGGCGACCACAAGGATAAGTCCAGCCTTGGCTACGTCTCGATCGGCGTGGTGTTGGCGGCGATGTTTGCCGTGCCGGTGACGCTGGCCAATCCGGGGGTCTCGTTTAACGGAATGATCATTTCGGATGGCTTTGCGGCGTTTTTCCGGATGGTCACGCTGTTGGTTGGTTTGTTCACGCTGCTCTGTTCGACCTCCTACTTGACGCGGGAGAAGTCGAATTCGGGCGAGTTCTACTTGCTGGTGCTTTTTTCGTTGGCAGGCCAAGGGATTATGGCTTCGTCGAATGAGTTGATTATGGTTTTTCTAGGCCTGGAGATCGCCTCGATATCGAGCTATGTGTTGGCTGGGTTCTTGAAGGACGACAAGCGCGGCAGCGAGGCGGCGTTGAAGTATTTCCTGCTGGGCTCCTTTGCGACGGCCTTTTTCCTGTACGGGATCTCGTGGATCTATGGCGTGACCGGGGCGACGAACCTTTCGGCGATCCGCGATGCGTTGGCGAAGGGCACCGAGGCACCTTCGATGGTGGTTGCGGCGGCTGCGTTGATGCTAGTTGGTTTGGCGTTCAAAGTCTCTGCCGCGCCGTTTCAGGCTTGGGCACCGGACGTTTATCAAGGCGCGCCGGCACCGATTAGCGGCTTCCTTTCAGCTGGCCCAAAGGCGGCTGCGTTTGCGATCTTCATTCGGATTTTCCAGACGTCGTTCGATTCACTTTCGTCCCGTTATGAGCCCATTTTATGGGCGTTGGCGCTGGCGACGATGCTCGTCGGGAACTTCTCGGCGCTGTGGCAATCGAATGTGAAGCGGATGTTGGGTTATTCGTCGATCGCTCATGCCGGCTATGTGCTGGTGGCTGTGACGACGAATTCGAATGTTGGCACGGCGGGAGCGATGTTTTATCTCGCCTCGTATGCACTGATGAACTACGGGGCCTTTGCCGCCATCACCCACATAGCGGGCCGAGGTGAGAAGTACGTCACGATTGACGACCTGAAGGGATTAGCGTCGAAGCAACCGGTGCTGGCGGCTCTTTTGACGGTGTGCTTGCTGAGTCTGACGGGTGTTCCACTGACGGCTGGCTTCTTCGGCAAGTTTTACATTTTCAAGGCGGCGATTGACCACCATCTGTATTGGCTGAGCGCGCTGGGGTTGCTGAACTCGGCGGTGGCTGCGTATTATTACCTTCGGGTCATCTCGGCGATGTACATGTATGAGCCGAAGACGACCGAGCATCCCGAGCCAGTTCCGGCGGGGATTCAGTTGACGATGTGGTGCAGCGCGGCGGGGATCTTGACGCTGGGCGTTTTGCCGGGTTTGGTGCTCGACTATGCGAATCGGTTTGCGACGTTCGTGAAGTAAGCCTTAGGCTAGAATATCGAGGCGTCTTGATTCTATTTTGGCCACTGTCCGCGCGGCCGTTATATTTGCAGAGTGGGCGTTCTGAGCGGCTACGAGGGAGACGATCTCTTCGCTGAGGTCAACGATGTCGACCGGAGCGGAGTCTTCGAAGGCGGCGAACTGGGCGAGGCGCCTGGCTGCACGATCGATCTTGTCCTGCGCGCGGTCAAGGCCCTCTCGAGCTGTGGATAGGACATTCATAGGGGCGTAAGACACACTTCGACCGCTATGGTAAAAACTTGAGGAAAAACCTGAGGGGATCGACTAAAACCAGTCGCGGAGTTCTGCGAATCCTTTCAAGTTGAGTAGTTTTGTGGCTTCATTGGGTTGGACCTCTTCTTTTTCGAGGATCCAGGTGCGGGGATGAGGGATGTAGACGGCGTTGAAGCCTGCTCGAAGGGCGGGGTTGACGTCGCTGCGGGGCGAGTTCCCGATCATCCAGGTGTGGGGGACGTGGAAGCCGCGTTGTTGAGCGAGCTGGAGGTATACGCCGACCTCTTTCTCTTTCACGATCCCGACATGACTGAAGAAGCGGGCGAGGCCGGAACGGTCAATCTTGGCCTGCTGTTCGTCGGGATGACCCTTGGTGAATAACGTCAGCTCGTGACGCTCGGCTAAGTACACGAGGGTCTCTTCGACGTTGGGGAGCAGAATGATAGGGTGTTCGAAAATCTTCTCGGCGAAGGCCGCGACCTGCTCGAGGTCACGATCGGACA
>CANNLB010000359.1 GCA_947505565.1 Acidobacteriota bacterium
GTGCGGTGGTACCTGAGCTGCGGATTCCGAGCGATGTCGATCAGCATTTCGAACTGATGTCGATCACGATCCCGAAGTGATGCCGATCAGTGTTCCGGACCGAAGCCGATCACTACTACGGTTATAGTTCGGAACACTGATCGGCATGGGATTGGAGCGGCGCGCAGGGCAGCCGTGGCGGTTGCGGGGTCCACTAGGAAGTGGAGTACCCCCATCTGCCACAAAAGAGGCTGACCATGCGCAAGTTGAAAGAAGTGCTGCGGCTCGCGTCGCTCGGACTGAGCCAACACCAGATCGCCCGGAGTTGTTCCCTCTCCCAAAGCACCGTCCATGAGTACGTTTCGGCCGCCCGCGCTTCGGGCGTCCAGTTGCCGATTCCAGCGGACTGGAGCGACCACCAGATCGAGCAACAGCTCTTTCCCCAGCGGACCGCGCCGATAGGATGGCGCAAGCATCCCGAGCCGGACTGGCCCCCATCCTCGAAGAATTGCAGAAGGAAAAGGACCTGACCCTGGCTCTGATCTGGCAAGAACGGCGCGAGAGCGATCCGGAGGGGTACGGCTGCAGTCGGTTCTGCGAACTGTACCGGCGCTGGCTGAACAAGCGAGACTTAGTGCTGCGCCACGAACATCGCGCCGGCGAGAAGCTGTTTGTCGACTACGCGGGCGCCACGATCCCCATTTACGATGGCCGGACCGGACAAGTCCAGGAGGCTGCCGTGTTCGTGGCCGTCCAGGGTGCCAGTAGTTACACCTTCGCCGAAGCCACGGCGGCGGGACAATGTTTAGGAAATTGGATCGGATCCCATATCCGGGCCTTCGAGTTCTTCGGAGGAATCGCCGAGGTGGTGGTGCCGGATAACTTGAAGTCGGCGGTCACGCACCCCAGTTACTACGAGCCGGATCTAAACCCAATACTCGTCACGTAACGATCCGAATGACGGCGCAAAGTCGATCAGAGGCGACCGTTTGTCGCCGCGGCGTGCCGGGAAGCTACTCATTTTCCCCAAAATCAACCCAAAATCAACCCATTGACATGCACGAACGAAGGCGATACGATCCCCCATAGATCGGAATGGTCTTCCGCAATACGGAACCTCGAAGGAGTCTCTCATGCACCGAATCCTCTATCTGTTCTCGCTCACCGCCTTCGCCCAAGGCTCCGGTGGCCTCTCCGGCACCGTTTCGGACCCCAGCGGCGCCACCGTCGCGACCGCGCAAATCCGCGTCCGCCATGAACAAACCGGCGTCGTCCGCTCCGGCTCGGCGGACGCCTCCGGCTTCTTCACTTTCACCGCCCTTTCCGTTGGTGCCTACACCCTCGACGTCGAAGCCAAAGGCTTCCAGCGCTTCCGCCAATCCGGCATCGAACTCCAAATCGACCAGCGCCTCCGGATCGATCCCTCCCTCTCGATCGGTGCCCCCACCGAAGTCGTCGAGGTCCGCGGCCAAGCCTCCGCCGTCAATACCTCCGACGCCGTCCTCCGCAACATCGTCGACAACGCCCGCATGGTCCAACTCCCCCTCAATGGGCGCAACGCCCTCCAACTCGTCGCCATCACCCCCGGCGTCGTCCCCATCCGCCAGGACGTCGGCACCTCCTTCCAACCCGCCGATCAGGTCGCCGTTTCCGTCAGCGGCAGCAAATCCAACGGCGTCAACTACCTCATGGATGGCGGCGACAACATGGACACCTACCGCTCCGTCGCCAACGCCTTCCCCAACCCCGACCTCATCCAGGAAATCAGTATCCAAACCAACAGCTACTCCGCCGAATACGGTGGCCGCGCCGGCGGCGTCGTCAACGTCGCCACCCGCGCCGGCTCCAATGACTTCCACGGCAGCGCCTACTGGTTCCTCCGCAACTACCGTCTCAACGCCGGCAACTTTTTCGCCCCCTTTAACCCCGTCACCGGTCGCCGCGCCGACGACGGTCTCAAACGCAACCAATACGGCGGCACCTTCGGTGGACCCGTCTTCAAAAACAAAACCTTCTTCTTCGGCGGCTTCCAAAATTCGAACGTCCGCCAGCGCCCCAACACCCTTACCGCCCGCGTCCTCACCGACGCCCAACGCCGCGGCGACTTCTCCCGACTCTTCACCGGCCAGGGCAATCTCATCGTCATCCGCGACCCCGCCAACGCCAATCAGCCCTTCGCCAACAACACCATTCCCACCGCCCGACTCAGCCCCGTCTTCCAAAAGTTCCTGACCCAAGCTATCCCCACCACCCCGGACCCCACCGGACTCCTCCGCTACGGCCAACGCATCGTCAACGACAATCTCGAATACAGCGTCCGCGTCGATCACAACTTCACCGACCGCGACCGCCTCTTCGGCCGCTTCTTCCGCGAAGTCAACAACCAGCCCAACCCCGGCCTCGAAGGCAACCTCCTCAGCTACAACACCCGCACAATTCAGCGCGCCCTCAACGGCGGCCTTACCTACGCTAAAGTCCTCTCCCCCTCGCTCCTTCTCGAACTCACCTCCACCGTCAACCGCTCCTTCGGCCTGCGTGGCGACGTCGCCCCCTTCACGTGGCTCGACCTCGGCGTCAACATCCCCTCCGCCGGCTCTTCGAAGGACTTCATCCTGAACTCACTCGGCGGCTACTTCGCCATCAACCTCTTCGGCGACACCCCCCTCGCCCGCACCAACTACCAAAACAAGGCCTCCCTCGCCTGGACCCACGGTCGCCACTCCCTCAAACTGGGCGTCGATATCATCCGCCGCCAGTTCAATATCCCCATCGTCAATACCAGCTTCCACGGCTCGTTCGCCTTCGGCGCCGCCCTCTCCGGCGACAACGCCGCCGACGCCCTCCTCGGCCTCCCCAGCAACTTCAGCCAGTCCGACGGCTTTCGCGTTAAACTCCGCCAAACCGATTGGGTCGCCTATCTCCAGGACGACTTCCGCCTGAACCGCCGCGTCACTCTCAACCTCGGCCTCCGCTGGGAACCCTTCCGCCCCTGGGAAGACCAGTTCCTCACCATCCCGCAATCGGCCTACCTCGTACCCGGCGTCCGCTCCCAGGTCTTCAACCAAGCCCCCACCGGCGTGCTCTTCTACGGCGATCCCAATGTCCAGCGCCAACTCGCGCGCCAGCGCAACGCTCGTTTCTCGCCCCGCCTCGGCCTCGCGATCGATCCCTTCGGCGACGGCAAATCCAGCATCCGCATCGGCTACGGCCTCTTCTACGATACGGTCCTGCCCACCGAACAACAACAGCAATCCGCTAGCCTCCCGTCCTTCGCCACGACCGTATCGTTCGCCTTTCCGCCG
This sequence comes from Acidobacteriota bacterium, assembly GCA_947505565.1. Lineage (GTDB taxonomy): Bacteria > Acidobacteriota > Terriglobia > Bryobacterales > Bryobacteraceae. The sequence continues at coordinate 3,282 of CANNLB010000359.1, forward strand.
AGCTTGCAGGATCCCTACGCCGGCCGCGTCCCGCCCTTCCCCGGTAGCTTCCCGAAGCCAGCCAACACCCCCTTCCCGGGCCAGACCAACTGGAGCGCCATCGCCCTCGATTTCAACACCCCCTACGTCCAACAGTGGAACCTCACCCTCGAACGCCAGATCTTCGGCACCTCCACCGTCATCCGTGCAACCTACCAAGGCTCCAAGGGCACCCGCCTCCCCCTCGTCTACACCGCCAACCCCGCCCCCTACATTCCCGGACAATCCACCCGCGCCAACGTCGAACAGCGCCGCCTCTACGAACCCGGCCGCCTCGGTTCCGTCAAGACCATCGCCTCCTTCGGCAATAGCACCTATCATGCTCTGGTCCTCAGTCTCGACAAGCGCTTCTCCCGGAGCTACACCATTAACGCCTCCTACACCTGGTCCGCCAACATCGACACCGGTGCCAACAACGCCAGCGCCAACTCGACCGAGATCAACAACCCCTTCCGCTTCTTCAGCGATCGGGGCCGCGCCGATGGCGACCGTCCCCACGTCTTCGTCGCCTCCTATCTCTGGGACCTACCCAAGTTCGCCGGTCGCCATCCCTTGCTGCGCCACGTCCTCGGCGGCTGGCAGAACAACGCCATACTCAGCCTCTACTCCGGCTTCCCGTTCAATCTAGCCCCCGGCATCGACCAAGCCATGGCCGGCGGCGGCAACCAACGTCCCGATCTCATCGGCAACCCGTTCCTCGATACCGGCCGCTCCAACCGCGACAAAATCGACGGGTACTTCAACACCGCCGCCCTCCGGCTCAACGCCGAAGGCACCTTCGGCACCCTCCCCCGCAACGTCCTCCGTGGCCCCGGAAACGCCAATATCGACCTCGGCATCTTTAAACAATTAGCCCTCCACGATCGCCACACCCTCCAGTTCCGTACCGAACTGTTCAACGCGACCAATCGCACGACCCTCGGCACCCCGGTCACTAACCTGCAGGATCGGAACTTCGGCCGCATCCTCAACGCGGGCAGCCCCCGCGTCATCCAATTCGCCCTGCGATACTCTTTCTAGCCCATGCTGAATAATCTCATCGCCAATCAATGGACTCCGAGCGCTGCCTCGGGCTCCACCCCGGTCTTCAACCCCTCTCGCGGCATCGAGATCGCCCGCTGCCCCATCGGCACCGCCGCCGATGTCGATACCGCCGTGCGCGCCGCCCAAGCCGCGCTGCCGGAATGGTCCAATACGCCCCCGGGAGACCGCGCCCGCATTCTCTTCAAATATAAGGCGCTGCTCGAAGAAAACTACCAGGCGATCGCACTCCTCATCTGCCGCGAACACGGCAAGACTCTCATCGAAGCCCA
>CANNLB010000360.1 GCA_947505565.1 Acidobacteriota bacterium
AACGGCGGCGGGAGAGTCAAACCGGGAGTTCAATAACGTGGCCCCGTACTGCGTGAGGAGCGCGGGATTGAGTTGATTGTAGTTGAGCAAGCCTGCCTGGAGACCGGACCCGAGTGAGGCATTGTATGATGTCTCCATGACCATGGTGGGCGATAGTTGCCGCTGGATCGAGAGATTCCAGGTGACGAAGGCCGGCGGCGTCGTGGCTTCTTTGCCCTGCCACCAGGGCATCGCGTCACGGTTGGCAAAGCTAGGGTCAATGAACGGCGGCGCGGACCAGGCCGGCAGGCCATTCTTAACGAGATAGGACGGCAAGTTCCCATTGCTGTTGTCCGGGAAGTTTAGTCCCAGGGTAAACCCGCGTTGGTGGGTGGAACCGGTGACGGTCGTGATATTGCCGTAGCTCAAGCCGGCAGAGGCGCGGATGACGGTTTTCTCTTTGAGGGTATACGCCATGCCAAAGCGGGGACCGAATGCCTTGAAGTAGGAATCGGCCAGCGAACGGGTGCCTTGGCGGCCCTCGCCGGCGCCAGCGTAGATCAGCGCGCCAGGGATGTTTCCGGCCTTCGGGTTGGGAAGAGTCGGATTGAAGTCGCTCCAGCTATCGTTTTCGCCGGTGGGCGGCAGCATGGTCTCCCAACGCAGGCCGAGGTTGAACATCAGATTCTGCTTCGCGCGCCAGTCAGTCTGGATGAAGCCGGCGTACGACGGCCACTGCTGGCCAATGTAGCGGACGGTTTCAGCGACGCCATCGGTGGCGTAGCCGAGGAGCATGGAGGCGATCGGGTTGCCCCCGGCCGTTGTGAAGTTCGTGTCGCCCTGGCCGCGGCCCGTGTGCTTGAAGTCGAACGTCATGCAGCCGGAAACGCACTGGCGGCCGAAGCCGTTGTAGAACTGGTACATGGCCTGTCCGCCAAACTTGATGGTGTGCTTGCCCTTGATGATCGTCACATCGTTGGCAAACTGCTTGATGAAATTTTCCGACCCGTTGTTGGCGCGGCCGCCCCACTGGCTGTAGCCGTTGGAGAAGTTCATGTTGACGAGGTTCTGGGCGCAGTCGGCGACGTTGATGGCGCAGAACTTGGACTTCCAGTCAATGCCGCTCAAAATAGTGGCCTGGGGCGGATCGTGATTTTCCTTCCAGTTGTTGCCGCCGCCGTAGAAGTGGTTAAAGATCGTGGGCGTGATGTTCCAGTCCCAACTGCCGCGGAAAACGTCTGACGGACGGCGGGTATCGTTGTAGTTCACGAAGAGGCCGGGGAGGTCGGCTGGACCCTGAGCGCCGGCCTGCTCAAAGGAGCGGTTGTAGCCCCAGTAGCCGGATATGCGGTGCTTATCGCTAAAGACGTGGTCGCCCTTCACGCTGAACTTGGTGTTGGGGCGAACAACGCTGCCGCTGGTAACCAGGAAGTTGTTCTGCACATAGCCGACCGTTCCAGGGGCCGAGCCATTGTTCGGTACCGGGACAGTGCCGCTGCGGAAAACACCGAGGGCCTTAACAATTTCGGGGTCGAAATTGCTGGCCGGAATCTGATTATTCGGAAATGGAGCACGCGTGACCAGTCCCGCTGCGTCGGTCGTCTGCGTGAGGGGATTGTAGATCGGGATCTGCACACCGGCGGTATTCACCCAGTTGCGAAAATCGCCGTTATACATTTCCGGAGTCGGCACGGTGCGCTGCGCGCCAGTGGCTCCTTCGCGGTTGCGGAAGGCTTCATAGCTGGCGAAGAAGAAGGTCTTGTTCTTGCCGTTGTAGAGTTTCGGAATCACCACCGGGCCGCCGACCGAAAAGCCGTAATCGTGCTGCTTATAGATCGGACGGGCAATTCCGCGGGCGTTGTTGAAGAAATTGTTGGCGTCAATCTTGTTGTTGCGCAAGAACTCGTAGACAGTGCCGTGGATGTTGTTCGTGCCGGACTTGGAGGCGAAACTCATGATGCCGCCCGTGGCTTGGCCGAACTCGGCTTTGAAGCCGTTCGTATCCACGGTGAATTCGGTGATGGCTTCAATGGACGGCGCGTTGACGGCCACCCAGCTCTGTGTGAGAGCTCGCGTTGTGTTGGCGGAGATGCCATCGAGGTTGGTGCCGTAACCGGCCGCCTGACCGCCGCCCAGGATGAACCCAGTGTCGCCGCCAACGTTTTTAGCTTCCGGCGTCATCGACGCGAGATTGAACGGGGACCGCATGGTACCGCCTACGACGAGGGGAAGTTCGTCGACCAGCTTGTTGTCAATGGTCACGCTGGATTTGGCGTTTTCAGTGGATAACGTAAGCGCGCTGGCGGAGACCTCAATCGCTTGGGCGGAGGTACCAACTTCCAGGGTGGCGTCGGCGCGAACCGTGCCCGAGGCGTTGAGCACGAGGCCGGTGATGCTGGCGGGGCGGAAGCCCGCTTTTTCAACGCGGACGTTGTACGTGCCGACTTGCAGTTGGGGAACGGTGTACTCGCCGCTGGCATTGGAGGGAGCGGTGAAGTTGACGCCAGTCTGTGTGTTGGAAAGAGTTATTTTGGCGGCCGGAATTACGGCGCCGGAGGCGTCGCGAACCGTACCGGTGATGATGCCGCGTTCGGACTGACCGAACAACGTTGCCGCAAAGAGCGCGATGCACGGCGACGCTTGGCGAAGGAGTTTAGACATGGACTCATTACCTCTTGTTTTCAATAGGACCCTTGACTTTGGTCACGCGATTGTAACGGGCCAAGGCCTATAAAGAGTAACAGATTCCGGACCCCCTTCAGGCTGGGGGGGGGACACGGTGCGAATGTGAAAACGACCGCGCCGATAATGAACCAGATAGCTGCGTAAATCAGCCGATAGCCGAAAAAAGTACGGAAATCGACGCGCGCGATACCGACCTCGGTTACAGTGGCGTTCCAGTTCTTTGACAATTCTCCGCAGATGGCCTTCGCTGAGCGGAAGCAGGAAATCCATACACTCCTGGGGAAGACTGCCACCGAGGCGTTCGCGGTAGGTATTCGCCTTCGGCGCCCGCACCGGCGTGTGGAGAACACGCACGCCGAGCCCCGTGACCGCCTTGTCGAGTGCGCGGAAAAAGATGCTGTCCCGGTCGTGGAGCACGAATTGGTACGGATGGTCGCCGGGCAGAGTTTCCCGGAACTGCCGCAGGGTCGAGTCCGCCGTCGGATGGGCGGTCACATTGTGATGGAGAATGCGGCGAGTGCCCACCTCCATCAGCAGGAAGACGTAGAGAATGCGAAACGTGGCCGTCAGCACGACAAAGAAGTCGCATGCCACGATCCCTTTGGCGTGATTATGGACGAAAGTGAGCCAGCGCTGCTTGGGGTCTGGCGGGCGCACCGGGCCGATACTTCGCGACCTTCCGAGTGGAAGCCCGGGTTCCCAGCTTTAACAGCAGCTCGTTGGCGATGCGTTCCTGTCCCTAGGTGGGGATGTCTGCTGCCATCTCGCGGAGCAACGTCTGGAGGTTCCTGGGCAGGCGCGGTCGGCCCGCCGAGGCCTGACCTTCCGCTCCTGGAACAGGGTCAACTGCTTTCGCAGGAAAAGGTTCTCGGCCACCAACGCTGCCCGAGGACGTGCGGCGACGGCGGCCAGTTGGACTAGGTCCACGGCAACCCAAAACAAGGTCCGCAAGCAATGCGCAACAGCGGGGAAGCTCAAGGAACTCGACATGGGTTGCCCAGGATCGCACGTTACGAAACGTTGCCGGCTTGCCCCTGCAGACTCGGACGGGTTTTTGCGGACCACAACCGTATGCGGTTAGGTTTTTCCCCGTGAAACGATACTTTGTCGCGGTATTGATTTTATTGGGTTCCCGCGACTGTTCGCCGAGAGCCGGTTTCGCGGCCTCCGCGCTCAGTTCAGCAACCTCCGTCTTCACCAATCAGGGGGCTCCTTTCTTGGCCGCGCTTCGGCGACGCCTCCACGGCCTGCCACTGTTTTATCCCGATGTTCGCGGGCTCGCCAAGGCTACCTCAAACATAGACATCGGCCAATTCAAGCCGACTGGCACGTGCCGTGTGCATGATTCAGGTAACAAATGGCACCCATCGAGACCCGGCACAGGCGCGACAACCATTCTGACCACCCGAGCCGCGGGTTCCACCACTACCCGCAGCGCCAACCGAAGCGCCAACCGAAGCGCCACGCCAGCATGGAAACCCAATCCGCAACCGCGAACCCAATCCGCATCCATTACGGCCAGACAGCTCCCGCCCAAAACTACGCCAGCATCTTCGTCGCCACCTTCCCGGCCACATCCGTCAGCCGGAACGGCCGCCCGCCATACATGAACGTCAGCCGGTCATGCTGCAGTCCCATCAAATGCAGCATCGTCGCGTGCATGTCGTTAATGTGCATCCGGTCCTCGACGGCGTAATAGCCAAACTCATCCGTCGCCCCATACACAAACCCCTTCTTAACCCCCGCCCCGGCCATCCACATCGAGTACCCATACGGGCTATGATCCCGCCCATCCCCGGCTTCGGCAATCGGCGTCCGCCCAAACTCGCCGCCCCAAATAACAAGCGTCTCGTCCAACAACCCGCGCCCCTTCAAATCGGTCAAAAGTCCGGCAATCGGCCGGTCCACCGCCAGTGACGTCCGCGTATGCAGCCGCACCAGCTCACTATGCGCGTCC
>CANNLB010000361.1 GCA_947505565.1 Acidobacteriota bacterium
CAGCGTAAAAAAGCCGGACCCTTGCGGATCCGGCCGGAGTGGAGCTAGCGGTCGATTAGTAGCGGTAGTGGTCGGGCTTGTAGGGGCCGTCGACCGGGACGCCGATGTACTCGGCTTGGGCCGGGGTGAGGGTCGTGAGCTTTACCCCGATTTTCTCGAGGTGGAGACGGGCGACTTCTTCGTCCAGCTTCTTGGGTAGGGTATAGACGCCGACCTTGTAGACGTCCTTATTCCGCCACAGGTCTAGCGCCGCCAGGGTTTGGTTGGCGAAGGAGTTCGACATGACGAAGCTGGGATGACCCGTGGCGCAGCCCAAGTTGACCAAGCGGCCTTCGGCAAGCATAAAGATGCAGTTGCCGCTGGGGAAGGTGTACTGGTCGACCTGAGGTTTGATGTTGAGACGGACGACGTCCTTGCGCTCGTTGAGCTTATCGACCTGGATTTCGTTGTCGAAGTGGCCGATGTTGCAAACGATCGCTTGGTCCTTCATCTGTTCCATCATGTCGAGGGTTATGATGTCCACGTTGCCGGTGGTGGTGACGTAGATGTCGGCGGTGCCGAGGGTCTCTTCGATGGTCGTCACCTGATAGCCTTCCATGGCGGCCTGGAGGGCGTTGATGGGATCGATTTCGGTGATGATGACGCGGGCGCCGAGGCCGCGGAGCGAGCCGGCAGAACCCTTGCCTACGTCGCCGTAGCCGCACACAACGGCGACTTTGCCAGCGAGCATGACGTCGGTGGCGCGTTTGATGCCGTCAGCCAGGGACTCACGGCAGCCGTAGAGGTTATCAAATTTAGACTTGGTGACCGAGTCGTTGACGTTGATGGCGGGGACGAGGAGCTTGCCGTCCTGCTGCATCTTGTAGAGGCGGTGGACACCGGTGGTGGTCTCTTCCGCGACGCCACGCCATTTGGCGACGATCTTGGTCCAGATACCATTGTTTTCGATGGCAACCTTCTTCAAGAGGTCCTTAATTACCTGCTCCTCATAAGAGCCGGAGGCGGAGTTGACCCAGTCGGAGCCGTTTTCGAGTTCGAATCCTTTGTGGATCAGCAGGGTGACGTCGCCGCCGTCGTCGATGACGAGTTCCGGGCCGAGGCCGTCGCCGTGGATGACGGCTTTCAGGGTGCAATCCCAGTATTCAACGAGGTTTTCGCCTTTCCAGGCGAAGACGGGGACGCCGACGGCGGCGATGGCGGCGGCGGCATGGTCCTGCGTCGAGAAGATGTTGCAGCTGGCCCAGCGGACGCTGGCGCCGAGATCGACCATCGTCTCAATGAGAACGGCGGTCTGGATGGTCATGTGGAGCGATCCGGTGACGCGCACTCCCTCGAGTGGGCGGAAAGCGGCATGTTTGCGGCGGATCGACATGAGGCCGGGCATTTCGTGCTCGGCGATATTGATTTCTTTGCGGCCCCAATCGGCCAAGCCGATATCGGCTACTTTGTATTCAGTGGCTACCGTAGTGGTCATGAAAGGATGGTAGCACATATCAAGGAATCATGATTCATTGATATAGTAAAAAGCTTATGGGAAATTTGCTTAGGTCCTTGCGGTTGTTGGGAGATGAGAGTCGGTTGCGGATGCTGCGTCTGCTGGGTCGGGAGGAGCTGAGCGTGGCGGAGTTGCAGGAGATTTTGGGGATGGGACAGAGCCGGATATCGATGGCGCTATCGCAGTTGAAGACGGCGGAGTTGGTGGAGGTGCGGAAAGTCGGGCAGAAGAGCCTGTATCGCTTTATGGGGGATGAGACGGTGGTCGAGATATTGCGGCAGAGCGCGAAAGAGTTGCCGGAGGCGGCTTCCGACGATGAGGCGTTGCGGCTAATTTTGAAGAAGCGGAAGGACAAGATGCGTGCTTATTTTGACGAGTTGGCGGGGCGTTTTGGGCGCGATTATGTGCCGGGGCGGAGTTGGAAGGGGGTGGCGGAGATGTTGTTGAAGCTGCTGCCGCCGATGGTGATTGCCGATATTGGGGCGGGTGAAGGTACGTTGTCGCTGCTGTTAGCGCAGCGGGCGGAGGGGGTGATCGCGGTGGATAACTCGGAGAAGATGGTGGAGTACGGGACGGAGGCGGCGCGGAAGAGCGGGGTGGGGAATATCGAGTATCGGGTAGGGGATTTGGAGGAGTTGCCCGTGGCGAGCGGGTCAGTGGATTTGGCGCTATTTAGTCAGAGTCTACATCATGCGTTGCATCCGCAGGATGCGGTTAAGGAGGCGTGGCGAATTTTGAAGCCGGGTGGGCGGGTGATGATTTTGGACTTGCAGAAACATGGGTTTGAGGAGGCGCGGGAGCTGTATGCCGATGTTTGGTTGGGGTTTTCGGAGGTCGAGTTGTTAGGGTTTTTGAAGAAGGCGCGGTTTCGGCATGGGGAGTTGGGAGTGGTGCACCGGGAGGAGGAGTTGCCACATTTTGAGACGATTTTGGCGACGGGGCAGAAGTAGGGGGCGGCGGGCAGCGTGGATTTGCGCTTCTGTGGATTCCCTCTAACGTCAACGGCGTAGGCTGGCATGGTGAACACTACCCAGGATTCCTGGGATGAATTTGTTGGATTGAAGCGACGGAATACACAAGCGAAGCGCTGAAGAAAATCCGGGTGCGCCCGGTCGAACCAGGCGAGGAAGCCCGGTAGCAAGAGCAGATGGCGCGGCATCACTATCTTGGGCACTGGACAAAATTGGTGAGACGGCATGGTATGCCGCAACTTGGCGCGAGCAGTGGGTAGCACAGCTGAACCTCTCGGCGGCGGCGCTGCAATGCGGCGTCCGGGATCGTTGGATAGGCTGGGACTTTCGCTCGCAGTATGGCCGACTGAACCTGATCGCCACCAACCGCCGCTTCCTCATCCTGCCCGTCTGGAACCAGCCCAGTATCGGCTCGCGCGTGTTGTCACTGACCAGCCAAATCCGCACGGGCTTTGGCCCGGAGGATATCACCCGCCCGGGCCGCTTTGTCGTGGGCATCCTCAAATCATTGCAGAAGCCCGCGCAATCCATCGCTGAGAGGATGCGTAAACTCACGTTCAGGACCCGTCTCGTCTTCGACTACTTGCGCATGACGAAGAATTCAATCCCCAGGGAGTTCGCCCGTTGAGAACAAATCTACCTTAGCCAAAGAATCTGAAATATTACCACTGCTTTCTGTTTTAGCATCCCGGCAACGGCGGCGCTTCTGCCCCAATGCCGCTAATCAATTACGAAACGGCTAATACGCAAAACAGTACCCACCGCAACCGGTTTTTCAATCGAAGTTTACGACCGAAACCAAATTGGAATCCAGTCTAGGCAACCACTAAGTTCACCGCATCCCAACCCACCGGCCTCTGCTCCTCCAAGCTCAGATTCACCGCCAAACTCGGCCCCGCCGTCCGATACCCAAACAGCGCATCCTCAAAAAACGGAATCCGACTCTTCACCGCCCCCAGGAAGTTCCGCATATGGTCATAATGTGCATTATGATCCCGCGGCGGCGTATATCTCTCCTGCCGATTCGGCCGCATCCCATCCGCCGTCGGCTTACTAACCGGATACTTTTTCCGATATTCCCCTAAAAACTTCTGCTGCGTCTTTGCCGCAAACGTATCCACCGTATACCCCGGCTCCGTCTCCCGCGGCGTTCGATCAATCGTCACCCCGCTCATCGTCGCCTCCATCGTCCCCTCACTCCCCACAAACTTCAACCCAAACCGCTCCGGAGGCGCCGCCCCACTCGCCAGATTCACCCGCAACACAAACGTAAATCCAGGGTAATCCATCATCGCCAGCACCACGTCCGGAGCGTCCCGCCCGTCCTTCCAATACCGCACCCCGCCCGTCGCATACACCCGGCTCGGACCCGCACTCCCCGTCGCAAAGTGCAACCCCGTCAACAAATGTACGAACAAATCCCCCGCCACTCCCGTCCCATAGTCCCTATAATTCCGCCACCGAAACAGCCTCACCGGCTCAAACGCCCGCTTCGGAGCGTTCCCCAAAAACGTCTCCCAATCGATATTCGCCTCCGTCGCATCCGTCGGCAAACTATACTGCCACGCCCCAATCGCCGTATTCCGATCGAGCCAAGCCTCCACCAGATTCAACTCCCCCAACGCCTTCTGCTGGAGTAACTCCCCAGCCTTGGCAAACACCAGCGAACTCGCATACTGGCTCCCCACCTGCAAAATCCGTCCGGTCTCCTTCTGCGCCGTGATCAGCTTCGGACCCTCGGCAAATTTATGCACCATCGGCTTCTCGACGTACACATCCTTACCCGCCCGCAACGCCGCTTCCGCAATCGCCGCATGCCAATGGTCCGGCGTCGCCACAATCACCGCGTCCACGTCCTTCCGCGCCAGCACCTCGCGATAGTCCCGCGAGGTATAAACCTGGCTCCCCCACCGCTCCTTCGCCCGGTCTAACCGCCCTTGATAAATGTCCGCTACCGCCGTCAACTGCGCCTCGCCCGACCGCAGCGCGTCCTCCACGTCCCCCGTCCCCATCCCCCCCGCCCCCATCAACGCTAACCGAATCATCCGATTGCCCTCGCCGTAAACGTCTCCGCGTCCCAGGTGAACGCCTTCTTCTCAAACACGCTCCGATTCGAAAGCAGCGCCGGACCCGCCGCCTGCAACCCGAACC
>CANNLB010000362.1 GCA_947505565.1 Acidobacteriota bacterium
TACTCAGTCACCTGCGCGCGCGGGGGATTGCGATCTAAGGTCGTAGATCAGGATTGACCAACCGGCGCGAGCCGTCGGTTGGCGATCGCGAAAGTGCTTGTAATAATCCTGGTACTGCGGGGCGAAGAAGTGACCCGGCAGCAGACTCGCGCTGATGGCATAGATCCCCGGCTCCGGCTCCAAAACCGTTTTTCCCTTCGCCAAAGCAGCGTTCCAAGGCGGCGGCGTCGAGACGATCTCTTTGTCGGTGAAGTAGCGCCAAGGGGTGTCAGCCCCGAAGTAAGCGAGTCGCAGAGGCGGCATCTGGTTCGCCTCCGCCCATCGCCGCAGCGATTTCAAGTCCTGCCCCCAATCCAGATTGCTATCGGCTAGGTAGGTCGAGCCGTGCGCCGGCCCCCCCACCCAGGCGTTGAAAAAGGCGATGCCGTGTGGGTAATAGAGCATCGTCTCCACCGCCCCAACCGCCACCGCGACCATCGCAAAGCGCCGCCAATGCAGATAAGCCGCCCCGGCCAGCAGGGCCGCAAAGGGCAGCGCCGGAAGGATCAGCCGAATGCCGAGTTGGTGCCCCGAAAACGACGCCAGCCCAACGTAGAGCAGCGGCGGGAAGAGCAGGAAGAACCAAAGAGCCTCCCGTCGGCGCACCATCTGCCAGGTCGCCAGGCCCGTGGCCGCCAGAAACAAAACCTGCCAGCCAACCGGCACTTTCACCGACAGCGCCGCCAGAAAATACAGCGGATCGGCCGTGTGCCGAACGACGCCCCAAGTGTAGATCGGTGGACGTTCCACCGCGCTCCAGAACAGGCCAACGCAGCCTTCCCAGAAGTACCGCGGCACCGGAAGCCATTGAAAGATCTGGCCGACGACCGTGAACAGCCATGGCACTTTCGGGTCGGCAAACTTATGGGCGATTTCCACCGGGTGCAGCAACCGGACATCCCATAGGTAAGCCGTGCAGAGCCCAAAATAAAGCGCCGCCAGGAACGAGGGAAAGTAGAGGGGGAACCGATTGGGGGCCCGGACCAGGAGCAGGATCGGCGCAATCCCGGCGAGGATGACCAGCGACAGTTTGGCCAGCACGCCCAGCAGGGTCGCCGCCGCTAGCCACCCGACGGCTTTCCACGTAGGTGCCTGCCAGAACCGCCACGCGGCGTACCAGAAGGCGAGATAGGCGAAGGCGCAAGCGACGTCGTTCTTGATCAGGACGCCATGGCCTAGGGCCGTGGGCTCAAGGGCGAAGACGATGGCCGCCAGCACGCCCGACACGGCTCCAAACGCGCGGGAACCCCATCGCCAGAGCAGGACGGCGGTACCGAGAGGAAACAGCAGAACGGGCAACCGGCAGAGGAAGACGAGCCAGTGGTAGAAAGGGTCTTTCTGATCGACGGCCCAGTTGGCGGCGGTAGCCCATTCGTCTTTGGAGAGCCAACGCGGGTCGGTAGCCAGAGGGATTGGCAGCGAGAACGTTTGTGGGACCCAGCCGGTGACGATCTTCAGGAGCGGGGCGAGATCGGGGACGTGATAGACATGGCCGCCCTGCCAATAGAAATGGGAGGCGAGCAGGTGGTTGGGTTCGTCCATCGTAACCCCGGTATTCCAGGCCTCCACCAGAAGCAGAGTGAGCAGAGCGGCAGACAGAAGAAGAATAGGACTGATGCGCGGCGGCGCCCCCGAAGGCCTAGACATAAGAGTTTACGGAAGAACCAGTGTAGACGCAAAAGGGCCGCTCCAGCAACGGCGGCCCTCTCATGTTTACAACCTATTCCGTCCCGTCTAGAAGATGTACTTCAAGCCCAACTGAATGTTGCGGGGGTTGTTCGCCTGTCCGCTGATCAAGCCAAATGTGGCAGGAGCGCTGAGGTCGCGCGCCGGCGGGTTGAACATGGTCATGTTGGCGAAGTTGAACATCTCGGCCCGGAACTGCACGCTGTGGCCATCCCGCACGGCAAAGGATTTGCCGACGGAAACGTCCACGTTGAAATAGCCCGGAGCGCGCTCGGTGGCAATCGACGAGTTGCCGAAGGTGCCGAGAGCAGGCCGCTGGTAGGCGCAAGTGCCGTCGTTGGTGCCTTGGGCGCACTCATAAACGTTACCTGTACCAAACCAACGGGAGATGGTCTGATCCGCAATCGTCGAGGGCCGCAGCCGGTTAGGCCGCTGCGTGCCGCGCGGGGACTGCTGGCTCTGGCCTACGGTCGACAGCGTGATCGGGAAGCCCGTCCGCGCCTGCATCACGTAGCCCAGATTCCAACCGCCCAGGATCATGTCGACCGCCTTGCCGGAGCCGCTCAGGAACTTGCGGCCCTTGCCGAACGGCAACTCGATGTTGGCGTTGTAGGTCAGGTTGTTCCGCGCGTCCCACGCCGCCGGGCCGTAGTTGCCGCGACGATCGTAAGCGTTCATCCAATAAGCGCCTTCCGCCTGCACGCCACCGGCTCCGAAGAAGCCCAACGCGTCGTTCAGCGTCTTCGAATAGGTGTAGGAGAGGTTAAAGTCGATGCCGGAGGCATAACGCTTGCGCGCCGAAACCTGCAGCGAATCGTAGTTCATGGTGCCCGAGGACTCGGTGGTCGCCGTCGTGGTCACGAGCGGCAGAGCCGAGAACAGCGGACGACGCGTCTGGGCGTTCGCCCATTGCGCCGGGTTCACGTTGGCCGGTCCGGGCAGCGGTTGATTGCTGTCCTTGGCGACGATCGTGTGCGTCGCACGCTGGCTGACGTAGCCGGCGTTGACGACGAAGTTGCTGGCGAATTGATACTCCACGCTCAGGTTCCGCTGCTGCGTGAACTGCGGGCGAAGGTTCGGATCCCAAGTGCGGATGTTGCCCGCCAAGGTCCCGGAGAAGCCCGGCAGATCGTTGAACCCAACCCGCGACGAAGAAGCGCCGGTGGTCAAGTCGTAGTTCTGGTTCGATTCGAAGAAGAACGGCGGATTCAAAGGCAGGCGGAGATTGACGCCGGTGCCTTCCAGGAAGCTCGTGATGCCATAAGCGCCCCGAACAACCAGCCGCTTCTTGAACATTTCCGGCGTCCAGGCAAAGCCCAAACGCGGCATGAACTGCTTTTTGTAGGAGTTATAGAGCGCGCGGCTGTTGCCGTTCTGCCCCGCCAAATTCAACTTGCCGGACACCACGTCGATGTTGGCCTGTAGGTTGTTCACTTCGTACAGCGGCTGCGTGTATTCCCAACGCATACCCAGGTTCAGGGTCAGGTTGTTGGTGGCCTTGTAGTCGTCCTGGAAGAACGTACCAAAGCGCCAGTGGCGTTGACCCCAGCGGCGACCGTCACCCTGGCCCCGGCCCTTGGAAGAGACGAGGTCCAGCATGAAGTCGGCCAACTGCGAACCGGAGAACAGCGCCGAGTAGCCGAAGCTGCCGAGCGCGCCATTGTTACCGGAATAAAAGCGGTTCTGCTGGTACCGAACGCCGTTCGCACCGATCTTCAGAAAGTGCCGACCGCGGGATAACGTGACCGTCTCCGACATGTGGAACTTGTTGTCCTTACCGTCGGAAAGGATGCCGGTCGTGCCGATGCCGGAAAGACCTTCGCCAGGAGCGAGGGCGCTGAAGCCGGGCGAAAGCTGGCCGCCGGGGATGCCGAGCTTCGCGTTACCGCCACCCTGGGTCCCAAACGGATCGGCAAATGTGTCGACGATGACGGTACGGGTCAACCCGTACCGGAAGTCATTGACGATGCTCGGAGTCACTGTCCGCGTCCAAGCGGCGACGACGCCGATGGTCGGAGCCTCTTTCACGCCCGCCGCGGAGGTCGGCAACACCGGACGAGCAGAGCCGTCCGTGTAAAACCCATGCGAGTAGCGGAACATGAAATTGTTTTTCTCCGAAGCGCGCCAGTCAACTTTCGCGTCGCCTTGGTTGTTCCGGAGGAAGCCGGTGGCCGTAGCGCTGTAGTTGTTGACGACGCCGATGGCACCGGTACCGTTCGAGTTCGGCAGCGGATACAAAGCGTTGTCAGCGAACAGCACGCGAGCCGGGCCCACAACGCGGGCAGCCGGGATGGTCTTGTTCGGGAACGGCTGGCAGACGCGGCTGCCGGTGGCCGTTGAGCAAGTCGCCGGGTCGTTGATCACCTGGGGCAGACGGCTCAGGTTGCCGGCGCGGAAATCGGCCGGGGCGAGACTGGCGAATGCCGGGCCGCCATCACGCCGCTGCGTGCCTTCGTAGTTGACGAAATAGAACAGCTTGTCCTGAATAATACGGCCGCCGAGGGTTCCGCCGAACATATTCTGGCGGAGCGAACGGCGCTGCTTCTCTTTCACTAAGGCCGTGTTCTGATTGCCGAAGAACGAATTCGCATCGAGCTTCTCATTGCGGAGAAACTCGAACAACGTGCCATGCAGGCCATTGGTGCCGCTCTTCAAGGTCATGTTCACCACCGCGCCAGCCGAGTTGCCGAACTCAGAGGAGCCGTTACCGGTCATCACCTGAACTTCCTGCAACGCGTCCACGCTCGGGGTGTAGCCGATGCGATTATCCATCGAATCGTTCACGTCGACGCCGTCGAGCAGGAAGTTGTTGGTCTGCTCGCGATTGCCGTTGACGAACGCGCGGCCCGAGAA
>CANNLB010000363.1 GCA_947505565.1 Acidobacteriota bacterium
GCCGGTACTGGATACGGTTTTCGGGATGAGACGGACGAGTTGGAGGGCGTTGCGGCCATTGAGGGGGAGTTCGGTAATGCGGCGTTCGTCGATGATTTCTTTGAGGGTGGCACCGACGGTTTCGACCTGGGAGACCGAGCCGCCGACGGTGATCGATTCCGAGACCTGGCCGAGTTCGAGGGAGGCTTGGACCTGCCGGGTCGAGTCCGCATCGAGGCGGAACGAAGGAGAGCGGAAGGGGCGGAAGCCGTCACGGGTGATGTCGACGCGGTAGTCGCCGACGGGCAGTTGTAGAAGGGTGAAGCGGCCGCTGGGGTCGGAGGTGGTACGGAAGACGAGGCCGGTGAGTTCGTTGACGGCGGTGATGGCGGCGGTGGGGACGACGGCACCGGACTTGTCCTGCACGGTGCCGGTGATCTGGCCGGAGGTTTGGCCGTAGGCGGAGGCGGTGATGAGGCAGAGGATGGCGAGGCGGGGCATGGGTCGTAGTATATTCTGTTTCGAGATGAAACGATTGATCTTAGTTATCTTGTTGGCGACGGGGACGGCAGGCGCGCAGAGGCATCCGCTGGAGGAGTTGATTGACGCGGCCCGGACGGGGTCGCCCCGGTTGCAAGAGTTGCTGGCGAGCGGGTTGCCGGGGTTGAAAGGACGGGACGGGGCGGCGGTGTGGGGGCAGGAGTTTTTGTTCGCCGTCGAGAGCGAGAAGGCCGCCACCGTGTCAGTGGATAAGCAGTCGGCGGTGGCGATGACGCCGGTGGCCGGGACGCGGTATTGGGTCCGGCTGATGACGCTGCGGTTGGGGACGACGCATACTTACACCTATTTTTCGGACGGGAAAGCGATTGGGACTTACGACGTGGCCGGGTATAACCCGGACGCCTATCCGCAGGCGGGCGTCGAGCGGGGAGCGCTGTCGGCGATGAAGACGATCACGAGCAAGATCTATCCGGGAATGTCGGCGAACTACTGGGTGTACGTGAATGCCGGGGCTGACTTGGCCCGTGGGGCGCCGCTGATGGTATGGCAGGACGGGGAGACGATTGTGGGCAACGCGGATCTGCTGCGGCTGCGGTTGCAGATAGTGTCCGATAATTTGGTGCACAAAAAAGTGATTCCGCCGATGGTGCACGTGCTGATTGCGCCAGGGGCGCGGACGCGGAGCGAGCAATACGATACCGTGTCGGATCGTTACGGGAGGTACTTGTTGGAAGAGGTGTTGCCGGAGGTGGAGAAGACGTATAAGCTGCGGCAGGACGGCTATTCGCGGGCGGTGGCGGGGGCGTCGTCGGGGGCGATTTGCGCGATGAACGTGGCTTGGTATTTCCCGGGAAAGTTCAGCCGGGTGCTGTCGCATATTGGCAGCTATACCGGGATTCAGTGGCGGCCGGAGAAGGGGCAGGACGGCGGGTACATTGTGTCGCATCGGGTACGGCGGGAGGCGCGGAAGAACCTGCGGGTGTGGCTATCGGACGGGGCGGACGACATAGAAAATCAGACGGGGAGTTGGCCGTTAAACAATATTCAACTGGCGAATGCCTTGAAGATGAAGGGGTATGATTTTCATTTTCGGTTCGGGGACGGGAGCCATGCGATTGCCCAAGGGGCGTTGGATTTGCCGGAGTCTTTGGCTTGGCTGTGGCGGGGTTGGGAGGCGGGGAAGACGACGGAGACGTACGAGATGGACCAAGCCGAGCGCGGGAAGCCGTTGTATCGGGTGAAGATCTGGAATCGTGACGCGTGGTAACGATGCAGGGCCGGTGCGGGAGCCGGCCCTGCAAGATTGGGGCTATTCGATGCCGAGGACTTTGAACAGGCTGGTGGCCGGTTTGATGGCTTCGTTGACGGCGTTGATGTTCTTGACGCCTTCCGAGTTCATCCAGTCTTCGAGGGCGGCGGCACCGTGCTTGCCATAGACCGGGATGCCTTCTTTCCAGGTGGCGCGACCGCAGAGGACGCCGCTGTAAGCGGTGCCGGCTTCGGCAGCCATGGCGAGGGATTCGGTGAACTGGTCGTTGGAAACGCCGGCGCTGAGATAGATGAATGGCTTCGAGGCGACGTCGGCGGCCTTGCGGTAGTACTCGAGGGCCTCAGCGCGGGTGTAAGCGGAGACGCCCTTGTAGACGCTGCTGCCTTCGACGAACTCGGCGTTGACCGGGACTTCGACCTTCAGCATGTCGACGTAGTACTGGGGCTTAGAGAATTCGACCATGCTCTGGAGAACGATCTCCGGCTTGGCTTTGGCGTATTCGACACCCTTTTCGCTGCCGCCGAGGTGGTCGTAGCCGATGAATTCAAGGAAGAACGGAATTTGGTGGAACTCACATTCCGCGCCGATGCGTTCGCAGAAGGCATGCTTGATTTCGTTGATCTTCGGATCGTCGTAGGGGGTGTAGTAAAGGAGGATTTTGACGGCATCGCCGCCCATGTCGACGATGCGCTTGACGGAGACATCGACGAGGAGGTCCGGGAGACGGCCGGCGGTGTTGGCGTCGTAGCCGGTCTTTTCGTAAGCGAGGAGGAGGCCGCAGTTTTTGTCGCGGGCGGCGGCGGCGGGGAGGCCGAATTCCGGGTCGAGGAGGATGGCGCTGGCGTGGGGGGTCAGGACCTTCGAGACGATGACCTTGAACTCTTCCATCTCGTGCTGGGTGATGGCGTCCGGGGAGACGCCTTTGGCGGCGGCGATGGACTTTTGCAGGCTACCGCGTTGGTCCATGGCGGCGGCGGCGATGACGCCGTTGCTGTTGGCGAGCGCCTTCAAATGTTTCAGTTTTCCAGGGGATACAGACATGGGGATTCCTTAACAGGGCTTGAGTTGCGAGGTGCGCCGGAAGTAGGTCTGCGCGCGTCGGACGTCGGTTAAGATTTGCGCTTTCAGAGCTTCGGGCGAAGGGAATTTCCGTTCCTCGCGGACATGGCGCAGGAACTGGACCTTGATCTTCGTTGGGGTTTGGCCGTCGAAAGGATCAAGGAGAAAGGTTTCAATGGCGACGGAATCGCCGGCAAACGTGGGGCGGACGCCGACGTTCGTGATGGAGTTCCACGAACGATCGGAGTCCAGGTCCCGCGTACCCGAGATGTACACGCCATGGGCCGGGAGGAGTTCGGCCGGGGTGTTGAGATTGAGAGTCGGCACGGTTTGTTTGGCGCCGATGCCGTGGCCGGAGACGACGGTTCCGCTAAGCGCATAGGGGCGGCCAAGTAGGCGGTTGGCCAGCGAAAGATTGCCGCTCGAGATGGCTTGGCGAATGACGGTGGAGGAGACTTTGCGGCCGCGATAGGAGAGCACGGGGGCGGCGTGGATCGTGAAATCAAGCGCGGCTCCGAGAGTGGAGAGCGTATCGATATGGCCAGCTTGTTGGTGGCCGAAGCGGAAATTAGCGCCGACGATGACGGCTTTGGCGTGGAGTTGATCGAGAAGGATTTGGCGGACGAACTGTTCGGGGGTGAGGAGGGAGAGGGTAGGCGTGAAAGGGACGACGTGGACTTCGGCAATGCCGAGGGAGTGTATGAGTTGGCGGCGTTCGTCGATAGTGGTGATGAGTTTCGGGGCCCGTTCGGGGGCGACGATGCGGGCGGGGTGGGGGTCGAAAGTGAGGACCGCTGGGGTTAGGCCCTGGGCGGTGGCGATGGCTTTGACATTCGAAAAGAGTTCGCGATGGCCGAGGTGAATGCCATCGAACGCTCCGATGGTGAGGGCTCTCACAGAAGGGCCTCGACACGCAGGCCGTCGTAGGCGAGGAAGACGTTGGGAGGCAGGAGGCTTTCGGCGCGTTCGTGGCCGATATCGTGGCAGAGATGGGTGAAATAGGCCGTTTTGGGCTTGAGGCGTTCGACGATGGCGAGGGACTGGTCGACCGAGGAGTGAGTGGGATGGGGCTTGTAGCGCAGGGCGTCGAGGAAGAGGACGTCGAGGTCGCGGAGCTTGTCCATGGACTCTTCGGGGATTTGGTTGTGATCGGTGAGGTAGGCGATTTGGCCGACGCGGTAGCCGAAGACGATCATGGAGCCGTGATAGAGCGGGATGGGGGTGATCTGCTGGCCGAATAGTTCGAAGGGTTCGCCGTCGAGGACGTTGGTGGTGAGGCGGGGGACAGAATTTTCTTTACGGCCGTCGGTGAATACATACTCGAAGACGCGGCGGATGACGGTGAGGGTGGGTTCGGAGGCGTAAATGGGGATGAGGCCGCCCTGGCGAAAATTGAAGGGGCGGACGTCGTCGAGGCCGAGGATGTGGTCGGCGTGGGAGTGAGTGAAAAGGATGGCGTCGAGGGAGCGGATGCCGGCGCGGAGGGACTGGGCGCGGAAGTCCGGAGAGGTATCGATGATGACGCTCTTGCCGGCGAAGTTGAGCCAGACGGAGGCGCGGAGACGGTTATCGCGGGGGTCCGCTGAGGAGCAGACGTCGCAGTGGCAGCCAATAGACGGTACTCCGACGCTGGTGCCGGAGCCGAGGACTGTGAGGGTGACGTAGGGGTAGTCGGACAACGTTTAAACTTTGGGGCGAGGAGTCCCTTTCAGTGTAACGCGGAGGGTTGTGAGCATGCTACGCAGAGTCTTATCCAATACAAGATG
>CANNLB010000364.1 GCA_947505565.1 Acidobacteriota bacterium
ATGTTATCAGTTTATACTCGCGTTATGATGCGCTCGTGCCTCTGTCTGCTCGTTGTGTCCGCCGCATCCGCCCTTGATCCGGACCGTTCGGTTCTCCAACTCCTCAACAAACAGAACACCGCCCGGATTTTGGATCGGACTCAGGTCAGCTCTGAACTCGATGTCGTCGTGGCCCTGAGCGACCCCCACGGTTGGTGGAGCAAGACCGCCCGGCTCGGCGTCTTCCTCCAGCGCCGCGACCAGCCGGGAACGATCTTTCAAATTGCTGTCGCCAACGGCATCTACGACGAGGATTGCCTCCCACGCGTCGAGCGCGCCACCAACACGGACGTGGTCATCGCTTGCCAACCCGAGAAAGGCGGCCCCGGCGCTCATCGAAAGTTCGTCTACGACATCCGGGCCAAGGCGCTCGTCAAACGCGTCGACTACAGCGCAAGCCCGGTCGAACGCCGCGTAACGCTCCAATATCAACCGGGACAGGAGCCGCCCTTCCGTCTTCTCGCTGGCCGGGTTGAGACGCCCTTGCCGAAGCAACCGCCGTTGAAGCAAAGTACCTATGACGAATACGCATTGGCCCGCCCGGAAACGGCTGCCCTTGGGTTACCGCAAAAGGTCGCCGAGATGAACCAAGAAATTGGCCCGACCTAACTCGTGGCGGGAATTCGCTGGTTTGGCAAGACGTTTTATGACTTCGAAGGCATGACCGGCGTCGGCGGCTTCGGCTACTTCGATCCGGCCACGAAAGCGCCCGTTCTCTACTCGCCCAAAGAGATCCGAGACTGGTCGGTCAATGCTCTGCTGGTCGAACCCGACGCTGTCTGGCTCGGCATCGCCAAGCGTGGCGAGTGGGGAGACGGCGGCGGTGGGATCCTCCGTTTCGACCGCTCGACCCAGCAAGTCACCCAACTCCCCCTCCGCGAAATCGTCCACAAGATCACCCGCTCCGGCGCTACGCTCGTCCTCGATACCGAGTTCGGCGCAGCGATCTACGATGGCTCCAACCGGATTCGCCGCTTCTTCGTCGATGAGACGACCGATGGCCGTCTCCGCGCCGCCGAAGCTAAACCATCGCCGACGGCGGTGCAGGATCTTCCGGCCGCCCAGCGTTGACGAGCGGCGTCCGAATCATCACAATCGCCAGCACCGCGAGAATCACGAGACCCACCGCATAAGTCGGCTCCTGGCTGAACTCGGGAATCGGAATCCCCCACAGCACCATCGCCGCCACACCCAAGCCCATCAGCCCTTCGCCCGCGATCAACCCCGAAGAGACGAGCACCCCGGTGTTTTCAATTCGCGCCTTCTGCGCTTCATTGTGCCCGGCGCGCTGGCTCAGGTAGTCCGTCACACTGCGAAGGCACCCGCCCACGAAGATCGCGAATGTGGTCGCAAAGGGCAGATACATCCCCACCGCCACCAGCATCGGGCTCTTCACCTGCAGCATGATCATTCCAATGCCCATGAAGATGCCCATCACAACAAGCGGCCAAGCCATGTCTCCGCCCACAATTCCTTGCGCGATTAGCGCCATCAGGCCCGCCTGCGGTGCTGGCAACTTCGCATCGCCGAACCCGATCCCGCCCTGCTTGATGTTCGCCTCGTGCAGGTACATCACCGGGAAGAACATCACGAGCGAAGAGACGACCACCGACAGCAACTCCACCCATTGAATCGTCCGCGGCGTCCCGCCCAGAATGTAGCCCGCCTTGAAGTCCTGCAGCAGTTCGCCGCCTACCGCCGCCGCGACGCAAACCACCGCCGCCACCGCCAACACCGTCGCCACGCCCTTGGGTCCATTCACTCCCAGCGACACCATCAGCAGCGCCGCGATTAACAGCGTCGAAAGCGTCAACCCGGAGATCGGGTTGTTCGACGAACCGATGAAGCCGACGAGCGACCCCGAAACGGTCGTGAACAGGAACCCGGTGATCAACATCACGACCGCCGCAATCGCCGCAATCCAAAGCTCACCCGCGAAGTAGGTATACACCCCAATCATCGCCAGGAACGTCACCCCGATCAGCGCGAAAACCACCTTGAAACTCATGTACTGCTCGGTCCGCCCCACCGTGCCCGGCTCCGGCCCGCCGCTGCGCAACTCGCCAATCGCCTTGCTCAAGCCGCCGATCAGGTTCTTCCGCATCCGGAAGAGCGTGTACCCCGCGCCGACCAGCATCCCGCCCACGGCGATCGGCCGGACGATGTAACGCCACACCGCGTTCGCCGTCGCCGTCCATCCGCCCGTCAACTGGTCCGCCGGCACAAACTGCGCCAGGTTCGGCCCCAGGAAGTACATCAGCAGCGGGATGAACAGGCCCCAAGCCAGCACGCCGCCCGCGAAGTTCAGCGCCGCTAGCCGCGGGCCGATGATGTAGCCGACCCCGATGTACGCCGGGCTGATCGACGGCGCCGCGGCGACCGTGAAGCCGCCCGTAGCCACGAACTTATCGCCGCCCAGCTTCAGCGTGCTCTTGCCCAATTGCCCAATCGAAAAGAAGAGCGTATGGTCCGGATCGAATAGCTTCATCACCCCGGCCAGGTAGATTCCCGCGCCCGTCAGCATGTTGTAGAACAGGTACTTCGCCGCGCCCGATGCCGTCTGCCCGGCCTTATGGATCTCGGCCGCCGCCACCGACTCGGGGAAGGGAAGTTCGTCGTCTTCAACAAGGGCCCGTCGCACGAGCGAGACGAACAGCACGCCCAGCACCCCGCCCACCAGCATCAGCGCCGTCGACTTCAAATAAGCGTGCTCAAAGTCAAAGGCCGGCCAGCTCTTCGAGATCACGAACGCCGGCAATGTGAAGATTGCGCCCGCTGCGATCGACTCGCCGATCGACCCGGCCGTCCGCGCGATGTTCTCTTCAAGAATCGTGCCGCGCTTGGCCCGCAGCAGCGCCATGCCGATCACGGCAGCCGGATACGTCGCCGCAATCGTGATGCCTGCCTTCAACCCGAGGTAGGCGTTCGCCGCCCCCAGCACGACACTCATCACGAGACCGATCGCGACAGCGGCCACGGTGAATTCAGTCATTTTCATGTCTTCGGGAACGTAGGGCTTGTGCTTCTTTTGGCTCATAAGCGAGGTCTCAATGGGGAAGATGATAGCAGCTATCCTGGGGCCTATGGCGTCCCCACTCGCTCAACTCAACATCGCCCGCCTGCTCCATCCGTTCGATCGCCGTGCCATTGCGCCGTTCGTGAATGCTCTCGCACAGTGCAACGCCTTGGCAGACGCTGAGCCCGGCTTTATATGGCGGCGGCGGTCTTTTCGGAGGACGCGGCAGACCTCGTCCACCCGTTGCAGGCTCGCCATACCGAGTACTTCGAGCGCCTGGAGCCGTACCGGTCCGCCCGCCAACCCGCTCCCGATAGTACAATCGCCAGAGCATGAGTACACCCTTCCGATTAGATGGTCGCGTCGCTTTAGTCACTGGCGGCGCCAGTGGCATCGGTGAAGCCACCTGCCGCGTCCTGGCCAACGCCGGCGCCAAAGTCGTCGTCGCCGACATTGATTTACCCAAGGCAGAAGCCCTCGCCGCCGAACTCTCGGGGCTGGCCGTTCACTGCGACGTCACGAACGAATCCGCTGTCCAGGCGGTCTTCGCTGGCCTCCCCCAACTCGACATCCTCGTCAATAACGCGGGCATCGGGCTCGTCGGTAACGTCGAAGAGACCGGCCTCGCCGATTTCGAGCGCCTGATGAAGGTCAACGTCACCGGACCGTTCCTGATCACCAAATACGCGATGCCCCTGCTCCTGGCCTCCGGCGGCAAGGTCGTCAATATCGGGTCCGTCGCTGGGTTGATCGGCGTAAAGCGTCGCTACGCCTATTGCGCCACGAAGGGCGCCGTCATCGCCATGACCCGTCAACTCGCCGTCGACTACCCCACCCAGATTCGCGTCAACGCCATCTGCCCCGGAACCGTCGATTCCCCGTTCGTGGCCCAGTATTTGCAGAAGTACCATTCTCATGAAATCGAGAAGACCCGCGCCGAGCTCAATACCCGCCAGCCCATTGGCCGTTTAGGGAAACCCGACGAAATCGCCCATTTGGCGCTCTATCTTGCTTCCGACGAAGCCGCCTTCGTCAACGGCAGCGTCATTACGATCGACGGCGGTTGGACCGCCGCTTAACGAACAGACGCGGTTCGGTCGATAGCGACAGTGAGTACTGGGTTGACTTTTGCTAATCAAGTCCCGGATACTAGCAGTTTCGCCAGCCCAGTGCGAAATGTCCGATTTCACTGACGAGGGGCACAGTCAGAATGCGTAGCTTCCTGGGTTTCTTGATCTTTCTTGGTCAATTTAACTTGTTATTAGCAGTACCGGCTTCCAGAGCCAAAAAAACCGGTCCCGTGCGGTCGGCCGCCAAGAGTATAGCGAAAAGCAAAGCCGTCGCGTCGAAGCGACCGGTTGCGGTTGCAAAGAAAAAAGCAGCTCCCAGTAATGTCGCGGGAGGTCCGTGGCTGGAGCCAACCTTCGCCGATTCTACGCTTGGTGACGTCATTGATGGCGAGGACCTCATCGTCCGGCGCGCCGCAGTGGATGCCCTGGGCCCCTACAACGGCAGC